>NZ_LZLE01000079.1 GCF_001673155.1 Mycobacterium sp. 1423905.2
CCGAGATGCCACGGCGAGCGGCGACCGAAGCGACCGCGGCGTCGATGACCTTGTCCACCGAAGCGGCATCGGCCAACGCACCCTCGTGCAAATGGCCCATGGCGCCACCGCGAACGCTGCTGCCCTCACGGGTGCCCAGCGCCACTTCCACCGTGACGTGTTTCACCCAGCCCTCGCCCAGTTCCCAAGTCTTCTTCACCCGCTCTGCGATGGCGCCGGGCCGCTTGCCGGACGGTCCAAAAACGGTGCGCAGTTGGTCGTTGATCGCGTCGGAAAGTACTGGGCCGTAAGGCTTGTAGGTGCGCGCCAACTTGGTCACCTGAGCGCGCAACCCGGCCAGATCAGCCTCGGCGGCGCCGTCGATGGCACCCAGGTTCAACTCCGAGCCCAGGTCGACCAGCAGCTGGTTGCGCCGCGACGACGCGCCGTCGGTGATCGACTCGATGGAGTCCAGCTCCTCGATCTGGTCGATGCGCATCTTGGCTGAGATGGCGATCAGCGCCAAGGTCGCGTCGGCGGCGTCGAAGGAGATGTCGTCCGGTCGTACCCCGCCCGACGGAGCAGCCGGTGCGGGCGCCGGCGCCGCTTCGACACTGGCCGCCTGTTCCGGTACCGCCGCTTCGGAAACCTCTTCGGCATCCGGTTCCGGCTCGGGATCGGTGTCGTTGGCGAACAGAACCGCCGCGTCCCGTTCGGCATTGAGCACTTCGATTGTGCTGTAGGCGTATTCGGGCAACTTGAGGGTATTGGTGGCCAAGCCGGAAACGGTCGGCGACGACTTGACGCCGATCTCGACAAAACGCTCCACACCCAGACCACCTGCGGCCCGTTCGGTGAACAACAGGTCCTGGGTTTCGATCCACCGCACCGGGCTGGCGAATTGCCACGCCAGCAACTCGATCAACACGATGCGCGCCATCTCGGTGCGCCGCTCGGTCAGCCAGGTGTCGTAGTCGGCGAGAATTTCGTCGAGCGGCTCAGCCGGCACCAGATCCCGGATCTCCTGGATGAAATCACGGTCCAAGGTGAACGGCCGCGGGACCAGGTTGGGGATGTAGCGGCCGATGATGATGTCGGGATTCTTGTCGCGCGGCATCACGCGGTCGAGCGAACGACGGAACTCCGCCACACCAACCCGCAAAACGCGGGAGTGGAACGGCACGTCGATGCCCGGCACCAGGATGAAGGACCGCCGGCCGCCGGTCAGTTCACGGCGCCTTTCCACCTCGGCTTCCAGCGCCTCGAGGCCGCGGACGGTGCCGGCGATCGCGTACTGCGAACCGCGCAGGTTGAAATTCACGATCTCCAGGAATTCGCCTGTGCGCTCGGCGATTTCCGCGACGAACGCGGGCACCTCGTCGTCGGGTAGGTCAATCTGCGACGGGCGGATCGCGGCCAGCCGATAGTTGGAGCGGCCCAGCTCATCGCGCGGCACAATGTCGTGCATTTTGGAGCCGCGGTGAAAGACCGTCTCCAGCAACGCTTCCAGCTCGTAGATGCCGGTTACACAGGCCAGGGCGGTGTACTCCCCGACCGAGTGGCCGCAGGCGATCGCTCCCTCGACGAAGGCGCCTTGCTCGCGCATCTCGGCGACCTGCGCTGCCGCCACGGTCGCCATGGCGACCTGGGTGAACTGCGTCAGGTACAGCACGCCGTCGGGGTGGTGGTAGTGCACGCCGCTGGCGATGATGCTCGTCGGGTTGTCGCGAACCACGTTGAGCACCGAGAAGCCCAAGGTGTCGCGGGTGAACGTGTCCGCCTTGTCCCACACCTTGCGCGCGGCCTTGGACCGGGCCCGGACCTCCATGCCCATGCCCTTGTGCTGAATACCTTGACCCGGGAAGGCGTAGACCGTTTTGGGTGCGGCCAGGCGAGCGGTCGCCGACATCACCAAGTCCGAGCCGACGCGGGCGCTTACCTCCAAAACCTCTGCGCCCTGGTCGATCCCGACGCGGTCGACGCGGAAGTCGACCTCGTCACCGGGACGCACCATGCCCAGGAAGCGAGCGGTCCAGCCGACCAGCCGGGCCGGCGGGCGGGCCTGACCGTCAGTGGCGGTCACTGCATGCTGCGCGGCCGCCGACAGCCACATGCCATGCACGATCGGCGATTCCAGTCCGGCCAGCAACGCGGCCGCCCGGTCGGTGTGGATGGGGTTGTGGTCTCCGGAGACCACCGCGAACGGACGCATGTCGACCGGCGCGGCGATCGTCACGTCACGACGACGGCGTCGTGGGGTGTCGGTGGCGTTTTCCGACACGGCACCGCCGGCGCGGAGCGGGTCGGTCAATTCCGCGGTGCCGGTGCGCCCGAGAATGGCGAAGCGTTCCTCCAGCGTGGCGAAGACGGCACCGTCGGCCGAATCGCTCAAGGTCACCGAAACCGGGACCACCCGGCCCATGTCGGTGTCCAGGGCACGCAAAGCCGTTGCGGTGACGGAGATTTGCGCCACACCCTGAGGCAGCTGACCGACCAGGTGCGCGGCGTGGTCCAGATGCACCAGGCTGAGCAACCCCTCCACCACGGGCTCACCGGAGCCGGTGACCGCCGAACCGATCGCGGCGAACACAGCGGGCCAGCACAACCCGACCAGCGCGTCGGGCACGGTGGTCAGGCCGGGCGCCAGCGGCTCGCCGAACGTCGCGGTGACGCCGGTGTGGTCGGCGACCAACTCGGGGTCCCACGCGACGGTTGCCGAAGCAGTCCCGTTGTGCACCGCCGGCAGCGCGTCCGGACCCGCCACGCCGGCGGCGATGGCCAGCACTGCGCGCATGGCTGCCGTCGCGTCCTGGGTCGAAATCACCGGTGTGCCACCGTCGACGGTGTTGGGTGGCAACGTGAAACGAATGTCAATCCAGGTGCCGGACAGGGGCACGCTGAGCACGACGTGCTCGCCGTCTTTCTGCAACCGCGCGCCTGTCGAGGAATGGGTGGCGCGTTGACTTTCCGGTCCGTCGTGCACCAGCCACTCGGTTGGGTCGGCGATGCGGTGCACGGGGTTGGTTACCGTGCGCCCGGCCCACAACACGTCGGGTGCGTCGAGCACCAAGGCCAGTGGTCCGGTGATGTCCGGGCGACCCAGCCGCCGCGACGTGACATGCATCGGTTCGGCACCTGAGCGCAACACTTCGTCGATGGCGGCTTGCTCGAAGCGGTCCAACAACTCACCGACCGGCTCGTCCATCCGGGTGATGCCGGCGACGGCGGCGGTGCCGGGGATGATGCATACCTGGTCAGCGTCGTAGCGAGCGTCATGCGCCTGCCATAGCGAGTCACTGCGCCACCAGCGACGCACGTCCTTGTCAATCACCGGCACGAAGTTGACCGGCTTGCCGAGGGTCTTGCACAACGTCACGAAGAACGGGACATCGGCGGGGTGCAGCTGCACCTCCTGCGCCTCGGGGTAGTGCGCCAGCAGCGTCGCGATGGCATCGTCAGGCCGCTCCAACAGCTGCGGGTCGTCGAACAACGTCTCGATACGGCCGAAATCCTTGGCGTGCAAGCGGGCTTCGGTGCGCTTTAACATCTCTTCGAACCGGTCGCGCCAAGTGTCGGCCAGCCATGGGCTGTCCGGTGAGGCCGTGTCGGCGGTCGAGTTTCCCGCACCGATGGCCAACTCGACGTAGCGCTGCAGCCATTGCAGATAGGTCATCTCCGCCACGTCGCCGAAGTACGGCTTGGCGGTTTTGGCCATTGCGGCGATGATCTCGTCGCGACGCTCGGCTACCGCATCGGCGTCACCGGCCACTTCGTCGAGCAGCCGGCCGCAACGCGACGCGGAGTTGTCGATCTCGTGGATGTCGGCGCCGAGCTGGCTGCGGCTAGAGGCCATGCCGCCCTGAGCTTTTCCGGCGCTGATCCAATGGTCGGTGCCCTGGGTTTCGACCAGCATCTGCTTGACGGACGGCGAGGTGGTGGATTCCAGCGTCGCCATGGCCGCGGTGCCGACGAGGATGCCGTCGATGGGCATCAAGGGGAAGCCGTAGACCTGGGCCCAGCGTCCGGACAAGTACTCGGCGGCACGCTCGGGAGTGCCGATTCCCCCGCCCACGCACACAGTGATGTTGGGCCGCCGACGGATTTCGGAGTAGGTGGCCAACAGCAGGTCGTCGAGATCTTCCCATGAGTGGTGGCCGCCGGCGCGTCCACCCTCGACGTGCATGATCACCGGTTTGGTGGGCACCTCGGTGGCGATGCGGATGACCGAGCGGATCTGCTCGACGGTGCCCGGCTTGAACACCACGTGAGTGATGCCGACGTCGTTGAGTTCGTGAATCAGCTCGACGGCGTCTTCGAGGTCAGGAATGCCGGCGCTCACCACCAGGCCGTCGATGGCCGCGCCCGACTGGCGCGCCTTCTGCACCAGCCGCTTGCCACCGACCTGCAACTTCCACAGGTATGGATCGAGGAACAGCGCGTTGAATTGGTAGGTGCGACCGGCCTCGAGCAAACCCGACAGCTCCTGGATCCGGCCGGCGAAGATTTCCTCGGTGACCTGTCCGCCACCGGCCAGCTCGGCCCAGTGCCCGGCGTTGGCCGCAGCGGCGACGATCTTGGCGTCGACGGTGGTCGGGGTCATGCCCGCCAAGAGGATCGGCGAACGTCCGGTCAGCTGGGTGAACTTGGTCGACAACTTGATCCGACCGTCCGGAAGGCATACCACGCTGGGGGCGTAGGTGGACCAGGCCGGGTCCACCTCTGGGGTGGCTCCGATGGTGAAGAGATTGCGCTGACCGCCTCGGGTCGCCGCGGGCACGATGCCGATGCCCAGCCCCCGCACGACCGGTGCGGTCAACCGGGTCAGGATGTCACCGGGACCCAGGTCGAGTATCCAGCGCGCTCCAGCCTCGTGCACGCGGGTGATCTCGTCGACCCAATCAACTTTGTTCACCAGGATCGCGTTGGCGAGGCTGCGTGCTGCGGCCACGTCGAGGCCGACCTGCTGCGCCCAGCGGCCGACGATGTCGATGCCATCGGCCAGCCGCGGCGTGTGGAATCCGACCTCCACCCGCACCGGTTCGAAGGTCGGCGCGAAGACGTCACCGCCGCGGACCTTGTTCTTGCGGTCGGCTTCTTCTTTCTCCGAAATCTGTCGGCAGTACAGCTCGAAGCGGGACAGTTGTTCCGGTGTGCCGGTGATGACGACCGAACGCCGGCCGTTTCGGATGGACAGAACAGGGGGGAGAACGGTCCGGACGTCTTGGGAGAACTCGTCGAGCAGCTGGCTGATGCGCTTGGGGTCAGCGTTGGTCACCGCGACCATCGGCGGGCGATCACCCAAGATCGAGATGCCGCGGCGCCGCGCGACCAACGTTCCGGCCGCACCGATCAGCTGGGCGATAGCCAGCAGCTCCACGTCGCGAGCGCCGGCGGCTTGCAATGCCTCGACAGCGAGCACCCCTTGCGAATGCCCGGCCACGGCGACCGGCGGGTACGCGGTCAGGTCCATTCCTTGGCGCGCCAGCGCTCGCCCCGCCGCGATCTGGGTCAACAGCACACCAGGGATCGAGACCGCGGCCGACGTCAGGTGCTTCTCCGACGCGATGGGATCTTCGGCCGCCAGCGCACGGACCCAGCGCAACGGCTCGAACCCGATGGGACGCACGACTACCAGCTCTTTTGCAACTGGTTCGAGCAGCAGCTCCGCTTCACCGACCAGGGTGGCCAGCTCCGATTCGATGCCCGCTCCAGACACCAGCTCCTCAAGTGTCTCCAGCCACCCGCTGCCTTGACCGCCAAACGCGACGGCGTACGGCTCACCGGAGGTCAGACGATCAACCAGAGCATGGGCGCTGTAGGGGCCTCCCCCGTTGCGGTCAGCGGACACCCGGTCATGCTCGTAGATCGTCACCTGAATCTCCTGTATGCGTCTTTATGCGTCTGTACGTTTCGGTTCGTTTCAGCCGATCTGGCTGCCCGGGGCGGGGCGCCCCGGCTCGTCAGCCAAGAGCCGGTCGATTCCGCATCGAATCGCAGCTGAAAATCTCGTCTGACCGTTGTGTTGTCGGGCGGCCGTCTCGACGGGTCGAGGGGCGCCGCGGACTGCACCGGACCTACTAAGAGTGTCATAAGAATGAGTCCACATTTTGGACGTCGAATGGTTACTGACGAGTTCTACGCATGGGTAACCGTGTCCCGCGTAACACCCGCTTCAACCGTCGGCGCGAACCTGTGGAACAAACGGCCTGCATGCAGGTGGTTACGGTCGAGTAGCTATAACAGTGCAGATCAAAGCAGTATTGTTACCAAATCGTTATCTCAAAATTTTTCGCCCTCGCGGCGGCCGAGCGAGGGGTCGCGCACGGCGTCGCGAATTCAACTCAGTCAGCAACGCCCGACAAAGAGCGAACGAGTGTTTGCTGGACCGCCGGTCTCAGCGACCTCCGCGCCCGCCGTTCAAGCCCACTGTCCGAATTGGGGCTTGAGGATCTCGTTGATGTCCACGCCGACCCCGCCGACCTTGCGCTTGTCGATCTCGACCTGATGCAGGTGCGCGGCGGGATGGGTGTATCCCTTCGGCGACCCCCAGTTGTGTTGCCAGAAATAGGAGCACAAACCGTCGTGCAACGCCCAGTCGATGGTTGTGGAATTCGCGTACAGTCCGGTTCGTTGGTGCCCGATCACCGACTCCCAGGACCGCAAATATGGAACGACCTGATTCTTGTATTGGTCGAGGGACGGGTTGTCGTCGATCGAGGCGTAGATCGGCGCGCTGGCCGGGCCACCAGCTTGGGCGTGCAGGTCGGCGCCGCGCTTGGCGTGCTGCAGGCCGGCGGGACCACCGCCGAGCCAGTCGGAGCTACTGCCCTTGCCGTACTGGTAACACGACACGATCTTGAGACCACCGCCATTCAAGTCGCGTGCTTCGGAGATCTGAATCGGCTTACCGAGCATCCAGTTACCACCGGGTCGTCGATCGGAGACATACCGGATTGCCCCCACGGCGCCGGCAGCTTTGATCTCGCTGGCGGGAATGACCCCGGCCGCGTAATCCAGCAAGATCCCCAGCGATTCGGCCGACGCGGGCGCCGCACACGCCGACGCGGCCGCGACACCCAGGCCCACCAAGCCGGGAGCCGCCGCCGCAAATTTGAGCATGTCACGCCGCGAGGCAGGCACGCGCCACAGCGTAAAACACCTACCTCGCCAGACCCGGCTACCACACTGATCACATTGGTATCACCTTGGTAACGCCTGGTTTGAAACCCTCAAGGGGCAATTCGTGCTGTCAATATAAAGTTAGTAAAGTTACGGTTCGACGGCTTCGATCGGCCGAGGCGCTCACTGCCCACGGGAGTCCTGATGGATCACGACCAACTCATCGACCTCACCCGTCGCGCCTTGAAGTTGGCGCGCGACAAGACGACCGACTTGGCGCCGGCCCAGTACACGGTCGACGCCACTGATTACACCTCTCGGGAGAGATACGAACTCGACACCGCATTGGTGATGGCTAGCCCACAACTGGTCGGCTATGTCTCCGAGCTGCCCGAAGCGGGCACGTATTGCACCAAGACCGTGATGGGGCGGTCGATTCTGCTGACGCGAACGTCGGACGGCACCGTCCGGGCGTTCGAGAACGTCTGCCTGCACCGGCAGGCGCAGGTGGCGACGGGCTGCGGTAGCGCGCGGCGCTTCACCTGCCCCTATCACGCCTGGACCTACGACAACACCGGGCGATTGGTCAGCCTCCCCGGCCGCGAGGGCTTTCCCGACGTGGCGCCCAAGTCAGACGGTCTTACCGAGCTTCCGGCCGCCGAATATGCCGGATTCCTCTGGGTTGCACTAGACCCGGGCGCCACGCTGGACGTAGCGGCACACCTCGGGACGCTGGCCGAAGAGCTGGATTCCTGGGGCATCGGCCGGTGGTCGCCGCTGGGTGAAAGGGTGCTCGACTGCCCCATCAACTGGAAGCTAGCGGTCGACACTTTCGCGGAGAACTACCACTTTGCCACCGTGCACCGGCAGACCTTCGCAACGATCGCCCGCAGCAATTGCACGGTGTTCGACGCGTACGGACCGCACCACCGGTTGATCTTCCCGCTCAACGGGATTCTCGACCTCGACGACGTCCCTGAGCAGCAGTGGAACCCATTCCAGAACATGGTTGTCATCTACGCGTTGTTCCCGAACATCGTGCTGTCGGTGACAATCGCCAACGGCGAGCTGTTTCGCATCTATCCCGGTGACCGGCCCGGCAGGTCTATTACCGTCCACCAGAACTCGACGCCGCTGGACATATCCGACGAATCTGTCGCTGCCGGTGCCCAATCGGTATTCGAATACGCACACGCCACCGTGCGCGACGAAGATTACCGTTTGGTCGAGTCCTTGCAGGCCAATCTTGAATCGGGCGTTCGCGACCGACTCGTGTTCGGCCGCAACGAACCTGGACTGCAGCACCGCCACATCAGCTGGGCGAAGGCACTCAAGGATGGGTTCCTCTCGGCGCCGTCAGTGGCGGCTGGTTGACTCCTGGCCGGATAACACAGCGATCAAATCGTCCAAAAGCGTTGCGACGAAGCCAGTTTGAGCGGACCGCACGGTACTCAACATGACCACCGCTTCTTGTCGGCGACCTGCGGCCAGCAACTGCACCAACAGACCCGCAGTCATCTGAAGGTCACGGTCGACCGGGTCAGTGTTGGCCACGGTCGTCTTGAACACTTCGACCAATTCCCAGTCACGGTACAGCGCAAGCGACCGTTCGTTGAAGGCGAACGCGGTCACCGGCTGGCCACCCAGTGTGCCCCGGTAGCGATAGGGGCCTTCCATGTATTCGATGGGCAGACCGTGGGCCGGTGCTGCGACGAGCGGCTCACCCACGATGTCCAGACCTAGTGTGGCGCAGGTGATTCGGTGCCGGTCCGGCAGATAGCGAGCGGCCGATGGCGGACGGATCAGCGTGCGGACGGTATCCGGCCAGCGGACGTAGCTGCTTATCGTCACCTCGACGTCTTCTGCGCACTGCGGCGCGGCGCCCCCGTCCGGATGGCTTGTCGTGGCCCCGGTGAACGGTTGCAGAGCATTGCCCTCGGCACGGTGGAACTGTCGCCAGATGCTCATGTCGACGCCGTTGTCGAAGTTGATCGTGCGCCACTCGTGTGACCGGGTCCGAGGCGGCTCGCCGGTTCCGCCACCGGCATATAGCGGGAACCACTGTCGGTCGACATGCCCCGCGGTGCCGCGCACCCGTTCCGCGACGTCTCCCCAGCGAAGGGTTCCGGTCATCACCATGCCGGTCTGGAAGTAGGAGTAGGTGTCGTCTTGGCCGAAGCAGGTGATTTTCCCGTTGTAGGTTGCCGCACCTAATGGCGTCGGCGCCCGTGTCGGAGTGACGGTCAGGTCGAGCGCCATGTCGCGACCCGCCTGATCCTCGCCCACCAGTCTGACGCGGTAGGTGTACGGCACCAATTCCCCGTCGCCGTCACGGCACGTGATCCACGTCGCGGTACCTACCGGACTGCGGTAGGTAAGGTCGAGGTGGCCAGCGCCCGCCGACATCTTCGGCTCGACTCCTGGTTGCATGCTGTGCGGCGGCATGTCGTAGTCGGTATAAGTGCCGTATTCCCCACTGTCGAGATCGAACAGCGCCAACGTGTAGAAGTCGGCGACCACCGATCCTCCGGGCCGGTTCCGGTTGAAAATGGTCAGAAACGCGAATGACCGGTCACTGTCGGCCGCGTCGAGTTGGCCGGCGATGAACCAGGTATCCGACTCCTGGTCCGGATGATTGCCTTCGGCAGCGGGGAAATCAAGCGAGTCATCACCGGGTGCCAGCTCGAACGGATAACTGCGCCAAGCGTTTGTCATCTCAGGTTTGGCTCGGGAAGGGTAGTCACTCAAGGGCGGCTTCCTTATGTCACCAGACTGCGCGGCCTCACCTAATGCGCTTTCTTCGCTATGTTAGCATCAATAGCAAATTCGGTCGAAAGCATGTCATTTCAGAGAGCCCCGATGACGGAACATCCTGACCACCGGTCCTATGCCGAACTGTTCATCGGAGGTCGGTGGCGCAAACCCGCCGCCGCGGATCGTATTACCGTCATCTCTCCGCATACCGAGGAACCGATTGGCCAAGTGCCGGCGGGCGGGGCAGAAGATGTCGACGCCGCGGTCACCGCTGCTCGCCGCGCGTTCGACGACGGCCCGTGGCCACGGATGCAACCGGCGGAACGGCTGGCCAAAGTCGAACAATTGGCGGCAATATACGCCCGTCACATCGACGGCATGGCCGACCTGATCACCGCGGAGATGGGTTCGCCGCGCAGTTTCAGCCGACTGGGCCAGGCGGCCGGCGCGGCGTCGATGATGCACCTTGCAGTGGCCGCCGCGCGTGACTTCCCCTGGGTGGAACGGCGCCGCGGGGTGCTGGGCGAGGCCCATCTACGCCGCGCCCCGGTAGGCGTGGTGGGTGCGATCGTGCCGTGGAACGTGCCGCAGTGTTTGATCATGCCCAAGCTCATCCCGGCGCTGATCGCCGGTTGCACGGTGATTGTCAAGCCCGCACCCGAAACTCCTTTCGACGCTTTGTGGTTGGCGGAGATGATCGAACAGGCCGGCTTGCCCGAAGGGGTGGTTTCGGTGATCACCGGCGGCCCGTCGGTCGGTGAAGCGCTGGTGCGGCACCCGGGAGTCGACAAAATCGCTTTTACCGGGTCCAGCGCCACCGGACGCCGAATCGCCGCCTTGTGCGGTGAGCAACTCAAGCGGGTGAGTTTGGAACTGGGCGGCAAATCGGCGGCGATCATCCTCGACGATGCCGACATCGACAAAACGGTCAACGGATTGAAGACGGCGAGCTTGATGAACAACGGCCAGGCATGCGTGGCGCAGACACGCATACTGGTCAGCCAACAACGGCACGACGAAGTGGTCGACGCGTTGGCAGAGATGATGTCGTCTTTGCATGTCGGTGATCCAACCGACGAAGCCACCGACATTGGACCGCTGGTAGCACAACGACAACAGCAGCGCGTCCAGGACTACATTCGCTCAGGACAGAGCGAAGGTGCCCGCATGGTCGTCGGTGGCGCAGATAGCCCCGCCGAACGTGGATGGTACGTGCAGCCAACACTTTTCACCGATGCCACCAACGACATGCGCATCGCCCGTGAGGAGATCTTCGGCCCGGTGTTGACCGTGCTCACCTATGCCGACGAAGACGATGCCGTCCGAATCGCCAACGACAGCGACTACGGCTTGGCCGGGTCGGTGTGGACCGCAGACACCGCCCACGGCCTAGAGATTGCCGCGAAGGTGCGCACCGGCACTTACGGCATCAACATGTACATGCTTGACATCAGCACACCGTTCGGTGGTTTCAAGCAGTCCGGACTGGGGCGAGAATTCGGTCCCGAGGGCTTGGACGAATACGTGGAACTGCAGTCGGTGCTGTGCAACGGGAAACTGCCGCCGCTGTGAAAACTCGATCAGCACCAGGAGGGGTTCCGGCCAAGCCGGGCGAGTAACTTGGTCTGGACATCTGCCTCGCCGCTCAGCTCAACCGAAGCGGAGAACATCCGCGATGCACTCAGGGCTCGAGCGCTCCCCGACCATCCCACGCATCACACGAGAACGGCGATCCCACTTGCCGTCCGCCGCGGTAACCGCCGCACCGAACCGCCAGCACACCGCTAGGTGCAGTTCGCCCGCATCATCCATCGCCGCCATACCCGCCTGCGGGCAGTTGCAGGGTGAGCTCGACCGGGCAGCATAAAACACCATGCTGGTTGGTCACGTCGATGTGGACATCGACGAGCAAACGCGGCGGATCCACCGAAGTGTCACACCGTTTGGCCACCGCGCGGCCTCGACCGACCATGGTGTCACCGGCATAAATCGATCCGGCCAGTCGCATCGAGCGGCGCACCACACGGCTGGTCGGGCCGGCCCACTGGGTCGCGACCCGATCGGCGAATCCGGCCAGATGCATCGTGTTGACAAAGATCGTCGGATTGCCTTGCCGCCGGGCGTAATCCGGATCGAAATGGCCCGGGAAGTAATCCCAAGTGGCACCTGCGTTCTCCACCACACGCTGGTAGGTGATCTCGTCAACGACCTCCGGCAGGTCCATCGGAAGATCCAGCTCGTGCCAACTCAGGTCTGTCATGATGCCGTTTCAGGAGTGAACCGGAACAACGTATTGCGATTGATCGCCACGACCGTGCCATCGTCGCGGCGGTAGGTCTCCTGGGTTTGCACGAAGTGGCCGACCCCGAGCCGGCTGCGCTTCTCCGGTGACACCGACACCAGCTCTTCGACGACGGTCAGCCGATCGCCTTCTTTGATCGGTTGGGGGAATTCAGCTTCGTTGGACGCGTTGATGAAAGTGGTTCCAGGCAGCGGCACCCGCAGGGCGAGTGACGCCACCGGTGGGCGCCCAGCCGGCTCCCACGGCGGCGGCACCAGCCAACCCATCAGCAGCGCGGGCGGCGCCAGCAGACCTCCCCAGGTTCGGGCGGCGAACTCCGCGTCCCAGTACGAGCGGTTGCCGTCACGCACCATGGCGGCGAACAGCTGGATGCGCGCGCCGCTGACGACGGTAGCGGCAGTGCGCGGTTCGCTCGCAGCGCCCACCATACGCAGCGCATCCTCGTAGGTACCGAAGGCAAGCTGGTAGCCCACTTGGCCAGCGTCACTGTTCACGTGCGACTCACATGACGAGCGGGTGACGGCTCGGCACCGAATCCCATTGCAGCGTCCGAGATGTGAAGTACCATCCGCCTCGCTCGTAGATCAGCTCATCGAAGTAGCTGCCGGTGGCCCGCAAGGTCGTGTCGCCATACATGACCGCGAACAGCACCGCGACGCAGCGCTGGGTGGCGTTGACTCCGTCGACGATGATTTCGTGGTCGACGGTGACCAGACGCTGTCCGTCGCCGCCGTCGAAGGCGGCTCGTAGATCGGTGAAGACTTCTCCGTCGCGGGTGTAGCTAGCACCCGAATGACGGAAAGTGGCGATCCAGGTGTCTCGCTCACCCTCGGAGTAAGCCCGGTTGTGCCGAGCGGTCAGATCAAGGATGCCGGCGCGCGCGGTCGCGGCGTGCAGCATCTGCTCTTCCTGATAAGACAACGTCATCTTTGTTCTCCCGCCTGGAATTTGACGAAACAGTAACTCACCGGTTAAGGACGTATCCGTGGCTCTCACGATCCCACGCGCTGGCGGTCAGGCCGCGGGCACGCAGCAAGTCTTTCCGTATCCGCCCGATGCCGTTCTTCGGCAGTTCATCGACCGTGTCGACGAAGCGCGGCACGCAGAAGTAAGGCATGCGGGCGGCGCAGAAGTCGAGTAATTCCGCGCAATCCATTGCGGCACCGGGACGTAACGCGACGACCACCAAGATGTCGTCCTCCCCCAAGTTACTGGGCACCGCGACGGCGGCGGCTTCGGCCACCGCCGGATGTGCCGCCACTACGGTTTCGACTTCCACCGACGAGACGTTCTCACCGCGTCGGCGCAGTGAGTCCTTGACGCGGTCGACGTAGGTCAGATTGCCATCGTCGTCAAGCCTGCCCAGATCACCGGTGTGGAACCACTCCGGATGACGTTCCACGGACAGCCCGGACCTGGACCCCGGCCTCACGTACCCGTGGCTCATGACATGCGGGTAGCGTGGCCGGCAGGCGATTTCGCCCACCGCTCCTGCGGCGACCTCAGCACCGGCTTCGTCGAGTAGACGAACCTCGAAGTTAGGGTTGATCAGGCCCGACGCGCCCGGCACACCATCGTCGGAAACACCTTGTACCGCAATGGGAAAGGCTTCGGTCATGCCATACATGGTGACGACACGACAGCCGTACCGCTGTTCGATGGCGTGATATGCGTCGGCGGCGATGGGCGCTGCGGAAATGAACCGTAACGGAAGATCCGTATCGCGCGGATCGGCCGGAAGGTTGTGCAGCATCGACACCATGGCTCCCGCACCGGCGAAGCCGACGGCCCGATGCGCGCGTACCTCATCCCAAACCTGCGTCGGGTGGAACGCACCGGCGAGCACGGTGGTCCCGCCCACCAGCATGGGCGCCAGAACACTGGGCGCCGCGCTCAAGTGAAACAGTGGCATCGCGGTCCACAGCGCCTCACCGGCTACCAACTCCCACGCCGCCGCGGCTGTCGCCGCCACGGTGAACAGGTAATGCCACGTTGTGGCAACGGCTTTGGACGGCCCCGTAGTGCCCGAGGTGTAGAACAGTGCGCCCACCTCGGCGCAATCGACGGCGGCGTCTGTCACCGCATCGGCACGATCCAAGTAGTCCCGCAGCGAATCATCTCGCACCACCACGTCGGTGACCGTGTCGAGTTGTCCGGTGACTTCGTCGACTCGGCCATGTCGCTGCGCGTCGGTGAGAATCACTTTGGCTTGCGCCAGTCGAAGGGTGTGCAGTAGGAATTCGCCCTTGTTCGCCACATTCACCGCGGCGCTGACTGCGCCGATTCGCGCGGCTCCGAGCCAGAAGTAAATCCACTCCGGACACGTTCCGGTGAACAATGCGATCGAGTCACCGCGGCCAAGCCCTAAGTCGCGCAGCATATTCGCAGCGGCGCAGGAGCGGGCGCGCATCTGCTCGAAGGTGATGTCGGTTCCGTCGACCGACATCATCACCCGGTCGGGGTGCTGTTCGGCACGGCGATCCAGCACGGCGGGCACGGTGAACCGATCGACCCCGAAATCGGCGGGCCCCGGCGGCGCACTGCGGTCCGGGCGCATCAGATGTCCGATCAGGCTTCGGCGGCCGCCGGGTCGGGCGCTCCGTCGGCGGTGTACCCGAAGTCGTTGGGGGAAGGTTGTGTCCCCGGATAGAACCGGTGTGCCCAACGCCGCAGCGCCGCATAGTCGTGGGCCTCTTCGGGGGCCAGGTTCGGCTTCTCCAGGTACTTCATGTTCTCCCAGGTGAAGAAGTCCTGCTTGATCACTTCCTGCTGCAATGCGAGGAATTTCGCGGCACGGCCCGTCGGCTGGTCACCGGTGTCCCCGGGTTCGCGAATGGATGCCTGGGTGTAGAAGTAATCGGTGTAGTCCTCGTCGACCGGTGTCTGCCCGGTGACCTGGCAGGTGGCGACCAGGTCGCTGGGGAAGCGCACAATGCCCAGACCCAGGGAGTAGTTGTCGTAGATGATCTTGGCGTCGACCGGACCGTTCGGGGTCAGCCAGGTCTTGGCCCGCCCGCCGCCGAAGTGCGCGTTGACGGTCGCGTGCAGGTGGTAACCAGAGACTTCGAAGGACGCGGTGTTGGCCGGGTTGGCGGCCTTGTGCACGTACTGCACGTGATAGGGGTCGGCGGCGTTTTCGATGATCATCTGGGCGTGCACCTTCACCCGGTTCACCATCCGGGTGTGCGGGTGCAAGGGGTAGTACTCGTTGGTTTCCAACTCCGGCAGCACCGGCGGCTGCCAATACGGGGCGCGGCCATGCCGCTCGTGCCACACCAGGATGAAGCCGTACCACTCCGTAACTGGGTAAGTGCGAACGCGCACGTTGGTCTTGCAGCCGATCTTGCTGTACGGAATCAACGCGTTGGTGCCGTCACCGCGCCACTGCCAACCGTGCCAGGGACAGACGATGTGTTCGCCGTCCACGGTTCCGCCGACGCCCATGTTGGCGCCCAGGTGCTGGCAATAGGCGTCCAGCACGTGCACCTTGCCGGAGTTGGTGCGAAAAAGCACCAACTCCTCACCGAAGTAGTGCACGCGCTTGACGTCGCCGGGCTTCAGATCCGAACCGAAGCCGACGATGAACCATCCGGTGGGGAACCGGTACGTCGACAGCGCGATGCCGGTCGGTCCGAATTCCCGTTCCGACGGATCTCCGCCTGCTTCTGCAGCCGAGTCCGAGATTGTGTCCGTCACTTAGCTCTCCGTTTCCCCTGCGGCCAAGGGCAGCAAGGCCGCCTTCACTCACCCGCGGTTCGACGCCTGGTTCTATTTTTACTATTTTAGACATACAACGTCAACGCGGCGTTCGGGACGTCCGCCGGCGAACCGGTCAGTCGAAACCCGGCGAGCAGCGTCAAGCGACCAGTCACCCTGCGCGACAGGCGATTACGGCGTGCGGTCGGTTCAGTCCACGATCCGCAGCGCCGCCCTAGGGCACTGGTCCACTGCGGCGCGTACGTCGATCTCGCGATCTGGCGGCACCGGCCCGTCGGCGATCTGTACCACATCTTGGTCGCCCAGCTCGAAGATATCCGCGGCCAGCGACTCGCAGAACCCGTTGGCTTCACACATGTTCTCGTCCACGATCACTCGCATCAGAGTCCCCTTACTTGCTTGACAGGCCCGCCGGCCGGGTCCCGATCACCTCGTCGGCGGCGAGGCGCGCGACTTCGTCCTCGGTCAGCCCGCACTGATTGCAAAGCACGTCCCCATTGTGCTCCCCCAGCGTGGGCGGTGGGCGCAACAACCATTCCCGCTGGCCGGACAGCAGCGCGAAGGGCGGAGTGGGATAAAGATTGGCGCCCGTTCGTGGGTGGTTCAACGACTCGAAGAATCCCCGTTCCCGCAGTTGCGGGTTTTCGGTCACCAAAGACGGCGAGACGACGGGCGCCGCGGGGATCCCTGCACCGGCCATTCGTTCCACCGTCGGGTCACACGGCTGCCCGGCGAACCAGTCCCGCAGCCTGGCGTCGATGTCATCGGCGTGCAGTCGGCGCCCGTCGGCGGTGGACAGCGCCTCATCACACCACGATGGTGCGCCCAGCAACTCGACCAAGGCCACCCATTGCCGGTCATCACGAACGGTGACCGCGATCCATTCGTCGTCGCCGGCGCACCGGTAAATGTTTTGCAGCCCGCCGCCGTGCCCCCGATTGCCCCGCCGGCTCAGCGTCTTGCCGAACACCTCGTACTCGATCGGTTGCACGGCGGTGGTGTTGAGGACCGTTTCGACCATCGGCAACTCGACCTGTTGGCCCATCCCGGTGCGGTCGGCGTAGGCGAGCGCCGCCAGCACGGCGAAGGCGGCGTGCACTCCGGCCAGCGGGTCACAGGCCCCGCGCGGGGTGACCGGTGGCGTTTCGGGCAGCCCGGTCACCCAGGTCAATCCGCCGATCTGCTCCATAGTCGGCGCGAACCCGACGCGCTCGCGCCAAGGCCCCTCCAGCCCGAAGGCAGGCATCCGGGCGACCACCAGCTTGGGGTTGATCTCCAGCAGTACGTCGGCGGTGAGTCCGAAGTGGTCCATCACTCGAGGCGAGAAATTCTCGATGACCACATCGGCGTCTGCGACCAGAGCGGTGAAGAGTCGACGTCCGTCTTCGGAACCCAGATCCAGTGTCACCGAACGCTTGTTGGTGTTCATGGCGTGAAAAACCCAGCCGTACTCCCACCAGTCGTCCACATCGGTGCGCATACCGCCCGAATAGCGGATGCCGTCGGGGCGCTGGACCGACTCCACTTTGGTGACGTCGGCGCCGAACGCGCCGAGCAGGTGCGTGGCGGCGGGCCCGGCCCAGAAGGCGGTCAAGTCGACGATACGAACACCCTGCAGCGGTAACCCCTCGGCGGTCGACGCAAACTCGACTTTGCCTGGCTGGTCGGGACTGTCGTTCGCGGTGCGAACCGCACGCACTGGCGCGGGGGCACACCGCGACATCAGCCACGGTGGGCGGGGCTGGTGAAATCCCGCCGGATTACCGACGAACACATGACGCTCGGTCATGTAATCCATCGCGCGGATGGTCGCTCCGTTACCCAGCGGCGCGATAGGCAGCCGAAACAGTTGCCCTAGTCCGACGATTTCCTCGACCGTCCGTTCGGCCAGCCAAGGTCCGACCGAGTCGCGGATCAGATCACGGTAGTCCCAGCGGCCGATTTGGAAACGCAGCTGCGGAATGTCTTCCAGCTGCGGGCATTCGACCATGGCCAGAAAGTCCAGCCATTGTTGGCCGGTGACCATTGTGATGCCTACGTAGCCGTCTTTGGCTGGTTCGATCGACGGCACTTCTAGGGTGCGTTGCACGGGCGGGACTTGCAGCAGCGCAGAATGCAGCCATTCGCTGCTCTGCATCAAGGTGATCGCCTCGAGCATGGACAGATCCAGGTGTTCGCCGCGACCGCCATGGTCGACGCGGCGCCGCACCGCCAGCGCGCCGAAGGCGGCGAAGACCCCACCCATGTACTCGCCCAAGTCCCCGCCGATGGCGATCGGCGGGCCGGCCGGGTCGCCGCGAAATCCCGGCGACCCCGCCCAGGCCTGCAAGGTGAATTCGGAGGCGGGTCGCTCGGCGAACGGGCCGGTCCAGCCAAAATCGGAAATGGTGACCACTACCGCGCGCGGCGAGTCAGCCAGTAGTTGCCGCGGGTCGATGCCCATGGCACGCGCTTGAGATGGCCCGGCCGTGACGACGACGACGTCGGCGGCAGCGAGTTCGGCGCGGTAGTGATCGGAATGTGGTACCACCCCAAGGCAGCTCTTGCCGGCATTGAGGTAGTCGAACAACGGCGCAGTGCCGCCGTCAGGTATCGGCGAACACGTCGCGGAGTAGGTGCGGAGCGGATCGCCCTGCGGGGGTTCGACTTTGCGGACTTGCGCGCCCGCATCCACCAACAGTTTGCCGCAATAACTGCCGGCTATGCGGTCACTGATCTCGACGACGCGCAATCCGTCGAGGGGGGTTGGCCGGCCGTCTGGCCCGTGACTCACGCGGCTATTTATACCATTACTGCTAAAATAGCTAAGCCAATCGAGTATCGCGGCCCGCGACCGTGCGCTCTGCCCTGCCGTAGCTTGCGAGGATGATCGGATGACCGCCCTGGGACTTGGACCCGACGCTCGCCGCCGCCTGTCGGCGCCGAGGATAGCTGAGATCGTAGCCGATGAGCTGCGCCGCCAGATCATCGACGGCGAGTTGGCCGACGGCGACTTGCTGCCCCGCCAGGAGGTATTGGTCGAGCAGTTCAAGGTCAGCCTGGTGTCGCTGCGGGAAGCCTTGCGCATTTTGGAGACTGAGGGGCTGGTGTCGGTCCGTCGGGGCAACCGTGGTGGAGCGGTCGTGCATGCACCGGCCAAAACCAGTGCCGCCTACATGCTTGGTCTTCTGCTGCAAAGCGAGTCGGTGGCGGTCAGCGACCTCGGTGCGGCCTTGCAAGAGCTCGAGCCGGCCTGTGCTGCCTTAGCGGCCCAACGACCCGACCGGGCGGACACTTTGGTGCCGGAACTCAAGCAAGTCAACGATGCCATGGCGGAGAATCTCGACGACGGCGCGTCGTTCACCGAGATCGGCCGCCAATTCCACGATCTCATCGTCCGCGGTTGCGGGAACCACACCATCATTGCGGTAGTCGGCAGCCTGGAAACTTTGTGGACCAGCCACGAGCAGAAGTGGGCCGACGAGAGTTCGGCACGCGGCACCTATCCGTCACTGGCAAAGCGTCGCGCGGTGCTCAACACCCACGTGAAGCTGGCCGAGACCATAGCCGAGGGAGATGTGGACCGGGCCCGGCGCATCGCTGGAAGGCACCTGGCTGACACGCAGACTTATGTGCTCTCCGGTCGGGCCGAACAACGCATCTATGCGCTGTCTCCGCAAGCCTTGTCACGCACGCGCGACCTGCGCCGGCCGTAGCAGCGTTCTTTGACAACCACGCGATCGGCTTTGGTCACCGGTGGTAGCGGTGGGATCGGGAAGGCGTGTGCGGCCAAACTGAGTGAACTCAGTTACGACGTCGTCCTGGTGGCGCGGCGTGAGCCGCCGCTGCGGGCATGCGCCGCCGAGATCGGTGCCCGCTATCTGGTGGCCGACGCCTCCGAGCCGAGCGAATTCGCCGCTGCCGTAGGCACACTCGACAAGGTCGACTTGGTAGTCCATGCGGCGGGCACCCTCGGCGGCACCTACGCGCGCAAACAGACCTTCGAGCAGTGGCGCACGATCATCTCGGCCAATCTCGATTCCTGTTTCGTGGTGACCTCGGCCGTGCTGCCCCGGATGAAGCCGGGTGGCAGACTGGTGTTCATCTCGTCTTCGGCCGCCCATGAGCCGATGATGGCGCGCACCGCCTACTCCGCATCGAAGGCTGGAATGAACGCCTTCGCCCGTGCCCTGGCAATGGAAGTCGACCGCGACGGCATCAGCGTCCACATTGTGACGCCCGGACCCGTGGAAACCGAGATGCTGCAAGACGTTCCCTTCGAGATGTATGCGATCCAGGCGTCCGACATCGCCGAGGCGGTGGCGTGGTTGGACACCGTTGATCCGTCGGTCGATCTGCCGGAGATCCGGCTGAGCGCGGTCGAGCGCGGGCCGTTCGCCCGGCCGCCGGTTGTCCCTACCGAAGCTCGCCGGCGGGCCGCGCGGCAGGGAACTGCTTGATCACTTCTTCGCCGAACTCGGCCAGGGATTGCGGCGCGGCGAAGTCAGCGAACCAGACATAGCACCGTTGCACCCCCTGTGCAGCAAGGCCGCCGAAATGCTCGATCAATTGGCCGGCATCGCCACAGACCAAGCCAGACCCAAGGTGGCCGAATCGCCGAGCACTGACTTCCCGCACGGCTTCGGGGTCGCTGTCGGAGCGCACAAAGCCCACCATCTGCTGCACCGATATCCGGGCGGACCCGGTTTCAGGGGCCAGCCGAGATAGCCGGTCCAGGTGGTTGGCTTGCAGGTTCCACCAATCCGCGTACTTGGCAACAAGTTTCATTATTCGGGGTCCGCTACCACCGAGGATCAGAGGAATCGGATGCGTCGGCCGTGGGCACTGCCCTTGTTCGCCGTCGGACCAGTAGTCGGTGATCAGGGCCAGGTGCCGCTCCAATTGCTCGACCCGCGCCGCCGGGTCGAGCCGGCCGATGTCGAACCGAGTGAATTCGGCCGGCCAGGAGCCTGAACCGAGCCCTAGTTCGAACCTTCCACCCGACGCGTCGGACAGGGTGGCGGCTTGCTTGGCCAGCACCGCCGGATGGCGAAATGCGTCACAAAGCACCAGGTGTCCGATTCTCAGACGCTCTGTCTTCGCCGCCACCCAAGTGGCGATGGCCATTGCCTCCCATATGTTTTCCTGCGGCTGTCCCGGCGCTTCCAGGTGGTCGATGAATGCGACACCGTCGAAACCGCTGGCTTCCGCATGACGGGCACGCTCGACCAGGCCAGCCACCGGCAGCCGCACCTGCGGCAGGAACAGATACCACTCCACGATCCCCACCGCCCATGAGTCTTGAGATTGCAACCGCGTGGCTAGTTTACTATTTTTATTATGTTAGGGGTCTTATGGATGCCGTTCTGACTGTGGAGCAGCTCTCGCTGCGCGACACCGTGCGCGACATCCTGCGCGCCGAGTGTCCACCCGACGCCGCCCGTCATGCCATGTCGGACCCCGAGCGGTGGCGAACCCTGTGGAAGACGTTCGTCGACCTGGGGTGGACCGAGTTGGCGGCGCCCGCTGCGGACGGCGAGTACGGGCCGGTCGAACTGCTCGTCGTCCTCGAGGAATGCGGGGCCGCGATCGCGCCGGTTCCACTGTTGAGCAGCATCGGATTGGCTGCCGGGTTGTTGCGCAGCGCCGGCCCCGCCTGCGGCGACGTGCTCAGCGAGATCACCGGTGGCGCCGTGGCCACCCTCGCGGTCCACTCCCCCGGGCAACGCCTTGCAGGTGCTCCTATGACGCTGCGCAACGGACGCTTGCACGGTCGTGCCGTGGCGGTACCCAACGCCGGCCGCGCCGAACTGTTCGTCACCTTGGCCGCGACCGAAGACGGGGTGGTAGCCGCGGTGGCTCGCAGCGGCGACGGTGTGACGGTGCTGACGGACGAATCCACCGACCCGGCACAACCGGGCGCGGGCATCGAGATCGACGCCGAACCCATCGCCAGCGCGGTCCTCGAAAGCGTCGAGTCGGCCATGATCGCGCCACTGGTGGCCGCGGCCGCCGACCTCGTCGGGATGGCCAGCGCCGCATTGCACCGCGCTGTCGAGCACGCCAAGACTCGGCGCCAGTTCGGCACGCCGATCGGCGCGTTTCAGGGCATCAAGCATGCG
>NZ_LZLE01000080.1 GCF_001673155.1 Mycobacterium sp. 1423905.2
CCCGGCGCGAAGCCCCGCGGCGGTCGTACCCGCACCACCGTGATGCACGACCGCACGGCACGCGGGGAAGATGGCGGCGTGGCTGACCGCACGCACCACCTTGACGTGATCGTAGTGCGGTAGCTGAGTCGAGTCGCTTGGGCCAGAGCAGATCAAGGCGCGTTCGCCCAATTGTGCGCATGCCGCGGCAATCATCTTGACCCGGTCAGCCAAGGGGCCGACCGGCATGCTGCCGAAGCCGAAATAGATTGGTGGCTTACCGGCAGCGATCCACGACAGAACCTCGTCGTCGGCGTCAGTCGGGAGACCCATTGTCAGTGCCCCGACGAACGGCCGCCGGCCACTCCATTCGGCCGCCAACCCGGGAAAGCAAACTTCGTCGTAGGCCTGGATCTCCAACGCACCGCGTTCGGCCATGCGCTTAGGCGCCGGACTGGAGGCCTTGGGCAGGCCGAGTTCACGGCGTTGAGCGTCCTCGACGCCCTTGGTAAGACGCCAGTAAAGCCAGTCGGTGGTGTGGATGGTGGAGCGGATGACCGGTCCGGGTAGGCGGGCCGCCGAGAAGCCGAGCTGGCCGTTGGCGCGCATCGGATAGAAGTGCAGTGCGGCCAGTGGCATGTCGTAGTGCTCTGCGACGTTGGCGACGACTTCCTGGTAGATCTGGCCAGTCAAGAGCAGGTCAGCGCCGGCGGCGACGGGAGTCAACATGGCACTGAGCTCTAGCCAGCCCTCGGTGACCGGCGCCATCGCTTCCCGCGCCAACTTCACCGGATTCTGAATTTTCCAGCCGTTGTGCAGGAACTGCTCGTCCAATTGAAGTTGCGAGTCACGAGTCCCGTAAGGGACCGCGTCCAGACCCGCCGCTTCCACGAAACCAATGAGGTTGGGCGGCACGGCAAGTCGCACGTCGTGTCCTCGCCGCTGCAACTCCTGCCCGACTGCGGCGCACGGTTCGATGTCGCCGCGGGTGCCATAGCTGGCCACGACAAATCTCATCAGATCGGCCGCTTTACGTCAGTCCTTGGCGAAGAGGTAGATGCGGTAGGTGAATCCGCCGCCGCGCTTGAGGTCCCGGTCCAACACGTTGACCGCATAACGTGTGAGACCGGTCAGAAAGGCCGGTGCCCGACGACTGATGATTTCTTGGGTCCGTCGGGTGTTGGCATCCAGCCCGCGCTTGGCCTCGTCTTGGATGTCGCGCTGCGCGACCTTGCGCAGCGGAATGTCGGCAAGCGCTGATTCCCATTCTCCGACAACGGGATTACGCCGTGAGTCGGTGTACAGGAAGTGACCACCCGGGCGGAGGACGCGCGCGACTTCAGCCAGAAAGCCGGGAAAATCCGGGTACTGATGCGACGCCTCGACGTTTATCACCGCGTCGAAGGATTCGTCCGGGAAAGGAAGATTTTGGGCGTCGCCCTGAACGAAGTCCAGCCCAGGCAGTTGGTGTCGTTCCCGGCACTTCTCAATGCTGGCCGGGTTCAGATCAAGCCCGGTATAGGACGCCGGACCGAGGTTGCGAGTGATGTAGGAAGCGCCACCGCCGGCACCGCAGCTCACTTCCAAGACCTTCTTGCCCGTGAGGTCGACCTGACTCGCCGTCTGATGGTAGAGCTGGATGCAGTAGCGGTTCGGCTCGTCGGACGGATCCAACGGCAAGCCCATCGGCGGATCTTCTTCGTAACCGAAGTTGAAGAACACCACATCGTCGCCGACCTGGCGGGTGCCAAGCGGCAGCAAGTACTTGGTGGTGATCTTCCCGACCAATGGGTTGGATTGCAGGCGGTATCTCAGAGCCACGGGGGAGAGTGTCGCATGACTCGGCGCCGCGGCGTGCCGAAAAGGCCCAACCTCGATGACCGCAATATCAGCACACGCGTCCAACTTTGTCAGTGTCGAGTTACCTCCGGTACCATTTGGATCCTGCGCTCCGCAACGGCCCCCAACGGGCCACCCTCGTCGTCGGAAAGCGCCCTGAACAGCGGTTTCTTTAGACGCCACGACTCAATGCCGCGCCGACCGCTGCCAAATCGCGGTTAATACGGATATCTTCATTCCCCCTACCCACCAGCACTCTTCCTAGTACGTTTGTGGGGTGGCAGGGCAGGCAAGATCGCACGACGAAGCGAAAATCGGGGGCGTCTTCGACCGCGTCGGAGACTTCGTCGTCAAGTGGCCATGGCTGGTCATCGCCGGCTGGGTTGCCGTCGTCGCGGTCCTGGCGCTGACCTTTCCCCCGCTGCAGGTACAGGCGGCCAAGCACGAGACGAAACCGCTCCCCGACAACGCGCCGACCATGATCGCGCAGCGCGAGATGGACAAGGCCTTCGCTGCCAACCCGGGGGGCTCGTCCGACGGATCCGACGCAAAAGGCAGTGATGCGAAACCGGCCGGATCCTTGCTGTTGGTCATCCTGACTGATGAGAACGGGCTCGGTCCGGCCGACGAGGAGACCTACCGCAAACTCCTGGATAACCTGCACCAGGACACGCAGGACAAGATGTCCGTTCAGGACTTCATGGGCACGCCGGAACTACGGCAATTACTGGAAAGCAAAGACAAGAAGGCCTGGAACCTGCCGATCAACTTGCCAGGCCCAGAAGCAGCGCCCGAGACGCAAGCGGCGCTGATCAATATCCGAGCGATTATCAATAAGACGGTTGCGGGAACGACGCTGACGGCCAACGTCAGTGGTCCGGTGGCCACCGCCGCCGACGTGCAAAAGCTCGGTGAAGACGACGTGCAGATCATCGAGACCGGCACCATCCTCAGCGTGCTGATCATCTTGATCCTCGTTTATCGCAATTTGGTCACCATGCTGTTGCCGCTGGCCACCATCGGTCTCTCCATCGGCGGTGCGCAGGGTGTCTTGTCGGTGTTGTCGGAGCTCGGCCTGACCGTGAACATGCAGTGCATCGTGTTCATGAGTGCCGTCATGATCGGCGCGGGCACCGACTACGCCGTCTTCTTGATCAGCCGATATCACGATTACGTCCGACATGGCGAAACCTCCGATCGTGCGGTGAAGAAAGCGTTGATGTCGATCGGCAAGGTCATTGCCGCATCGGCGGCCACCGTGGCGGTGACGTTCCTGGCCATGGTCTTCACGAAACTCGAAGTGTTCTCAGCAGTCGGCCCGGCGATCACCGTCTCGATCATCGTGTCGCTGCTGACCGCGACTACGTTCCTGCCGGCCATCTTGGTCCTCACCGGGCGACGCGGCTGGATCAAGCCCCGCAAGGAACTGACCACCCGCTTCTGGCGAATCTCGGGAACACGCATCGTGCGGCGCCCGAAGTCGCACCTGGTCGCCAGCCTGCTGGTGCTGGCAATTCTTGCCGGCAGCGCCGCTTTGATCCAGTTCAACTACGACGACCTCAAGACCATGCCGCAGGACATGGACAGTGTGCGAGGACTCAACGCGTTGAATCGCCACTTCCCCATGAACTCGATGACTCCGATGATGCTTTTCGTGCACTCGCCACGTGACTTGCGGACCCCGGCCGCGCTGGGTGACTTGGAGGTCATGTCGCGCCGGATCACCGACCTGCCCGACATCGTGATGGTGCGCGGCTTGACGCGACCCAACGGCGAACCACTCAAGGAAACCAAGGTGTCGTTTCAGGCCGGCGAGGTCGGCGGCAAATTGAACGAGGCATCCAACGCCATCACCGACCACAGCGGCGACCTGGACCACCTCGTCGGCGGTTCCCGCCAGCTGGCCGACGCCCTGGCCGGAGTCCGCTCCCAAGTCAACGAAGCGGTCGCCAGCTCCGCCGGCATGGTCGCGATGTTGGAGAACATGTTGCAGCTCATCGGCGGTGACAAGACCATTCAGCAGCTCGATACCGCGTCGCAATACGTGGGGCGCATGCGGGCGCTCGGCAATAACCTCAGCGGAACCGTTCAGGACGCCGAACAGACCGCCGTCTGGGCCAGCCCGATGGTGGCGGCGCTGAACGAAAGCCCCACCTGTAACGCCGATCCAGCATGTGTACGGTCCCGCTCGCAATTGGCGGCGATCGTCGAATCCGGTAACAACGGACTATTGCGTTCCATCGCCGCCTTCGCCGTCACCCTGCAGCAGACCGAGGGGTACCAGAACCTGGCGATGACGGTCGGCAAACTGCATGACCAGTTGAAACAGATCGTCTCCACTTTGCGGATGGTGCAGGGCCTACCCAACACCTTGTCGCAACTGCAGGCGGGCGCCGGCGCCCTCGCCGACGGCAGTGGGGCGGTAGCCGACGGGGTACAGGCGCTGGTGGACCAGGTCAAGCAGATGGGCGGCGGGCTCAACGAAGCCTCCGGCTTCCTGCTCGGCGTGAAGCGTGACGCAGAGCGGCCCAACATGGCCGGCTTCAACATTCCGCCGCAGATCATGACGCGGGACGAATTCAAGAAGGGCGCGCAGTTCTTCTTGTCGCCCGATGGGCACGCGGCGCGGTACTTCGTGCAGAGCGCCCTCGGCCCATCCTCGAAAGAGGGTATGGACCAGGTCAACAAGATTCTCGCGGCGGCCCGTTCCGCACAACCCAACTCTGAATTGGCCGACGCCAAGGTCGAACTGGTGGGGGTCCCGAGCGGACTTCGCGACACTCGCGAGTTCTACAACTCGGACATCAGATTCATCGTCATCGCGACCATCATCATCGTCTTCTTCATCCTGGTCATCTTGCTGCGGGCTATCGTCGCGCCGCTGTATCTCATTGCCTCAGTGCTGATTTCGTTCCTCTCCGCACTAGGCCTCGCGGTCATTGTTTTCCAACTGATATTGGGCGAACCCCTTCACTGGAGCTTGCCCGGTTTGTCATTCATCTTGTTGGTCGCCGTCGGTGCCGACTACAACATGTTGCTGATCTCCCGGATCCGAGACGAGTCACCGCACGGGGTACGGGTCGGTGTCATTCGCACGGTCGGCTCCACCGGCGGTGTGATCACTTCCGCGGGGCTGATCTTCGCGGCGTCGATGTTCGGTCTGATCGCCGCCAGCATCACCACCATGGCTCAGGCCGGTTTCACCATCGGCATCGGGATTGTGATCGACACGTTCCTGGTGCGCACCATCACGGTGCCCGCTGTGGCCGCGTTGCTTGGTCAAAAGAACTGGTGGCCATCCAAGGTCGGACAAGGCCAGACAGGACACGGCGCCCCCAAGCAATCCGCAGAAATGTGGCTCAACCGGGCGAAATCTCTCATCGGTGGCAAAGCGCAGAAACCGGCCGCCCCGGCTTCGCGTGCCGCTAAGGCGATTGGGCCGGCGCCCGCAAAGAAACCCGTCAGCACCATCGATTTGCTGCCTGGGCACTCGCTACCGCTGTTCGGCCTCACCGCGATGCCCGCCTACGACCTGCCGAAATGTGCGGCCAAGACCGAGCGCAACGGCGATGGAGCAGGCATTGCCAACGAAAAGGTCGACCACTTGCTTACCCACTCGTTGCCCCTATTCGGCCTCGGATATCAACTCCTGGAATCGAATTCGAACGGGCATAGCAAACGCACCGAGCGCCCGGTGAAGCCGAAGCCGGACACTACCATCATCACGTGACCGAGAAGCCCGTCCGGACAGAGGTTTTCGCTGACGCAGACTGGTGCGCCGGACGCTAACGATGAGATGTGCTGCGCCGCAATACCGGTTGCTATACGACTTCATCAGCAATCCCACATACACCGAAAATTCGATAGCTCACATCCGTACATCCACGTCCACTTAATATGAGTGCGTGACCATGCGCCAGTCGGACAGCGTCAGCCCTTCTGACAGCGTTCTGCCAGCTCCAGGCGCACAGGAAAAGCGCACGCCGCAGAGCGGATTCCGCGACGACATCGAGGGATTGCGCGGCTTCACGCTGCTGGCCATTGTGGGCTGGCACATTTCGATGCCTGGGGTGAGCGGTGGCTTTGTCGGCCCCGACATTTTCTTCGAGATCTCAGGTTTCGTCATCACCGGGCAACTCTGGCGCCAAGTGAGCACCACCGGCACCGTCGGGCTCCGCAAGTTCTACGGGGCGCGGGCGCGCCGACTGCTGCCGGTATCTGCCACGGTGGGCGTCATCACTGCAATCGCCGCGGCCCTCTTGCTGCCGGTGGTGCAGGCCCAAAGCGCTTTGAAGGACGCCATTGCTTGCGCGCTGTACGTCCCCAACTTCTGGTTCATCGTCCAGCAGGTCGACTACTTCGCCGGCGGCGCGCCGTCGCCGTTCCAGCACTACTGGACGTTGGGCGTCGAGGAACAGTTCTACCTGTTGTGGCCGCCCCTGATCGTCGGCACGGCATGGTTGATCCGGCGTTTGCGTCGGCGCGCCAAGAATGACGCCCCGCCGTCCAAGAACCCATACCTGGCGCTGGTGACCTTCATCGCGCTCTCGTCGTTCTTGTTGTCGCTCCTCGTCACCTACGTGATGCCGCTGGCGGCGTACTTCTCGCTGTTCACCAGAGCCTGGCAATTGGCCGTCGGGGCCTTGGTGGCCCTGACCGCCGAGTACTGGAGCCGGCTGCCGGCGCGCGCCGCTGTGCTCACCGGATGGGTCGGCATGGCCATGGTGCTGTGGGCCTGCACCGTTTTCACTCCAGACATTCCCTATCCCGGTACCGCCGCGCTGTTGCCCGTGCTGGGCACCGCGCTTATTCTCGGCGCCGGGTGTTCGACACCGAACCAGGGCGCTGGGCGGGTACTCGGATGGTCACCGATGCGGGTGATCGGACGGCTGTCGTACTCGTGGTACCTGTGGCACTGGCCGGTACTGGTGTTCGCCCCCATCTTGGTGGGTCACCGGCTCGGGCTGTTCGGCAATTTCGTCGCGGCCGTCGTCGTCTCCGGCGCGCTGGGTTGGCTCACCCTGCGGTTGATCGAGAATCCGTTGCGATACGCCACTTTCCTGAAACGGTCTCCCTGGAAGAGCCTGGCTTTCGGTGGTGTCGCCTCGGCGGCAGCGGCGTGTGTGGGCGTGGCGCTGCTCATGTGGGTGTCCTCAATACCGATGCCGGTAGCGGTCGCACACGGCGCGGCGGCGCGGCCGCTGACGATCACTCCGCCGCCCATACCCACCGGGGACAACGTCGCACCCTACGACGCTGCGGTGCAGAACGTGTTCGCGCAGGTGCAAGCGGCGGTCGCGTCCTCTGCCGATGTCAAAGCCGTGCCGTCGAACTTGAACCCGTCGCTCGCCGGAGCGGCCGGCGAACTCGGCAAGATGATGTTCGACGGCTGTCTGCGCCTGCCTGTCCAAGCCGGACAGCCTGAGTGTGCGATGGGTGACACCGCCTCAAAAACTACGGTGGCCGTGATCGGCGACTCGCATGCCTCGATGTGGATTCCGGCATTCGAACAGGTCGGCAAGCAACGGCCGTGGCGAATTGAAACCATGGCCAAAGCGGCCTGCCCAATGCTGGACCTGCCCATCGCCAACCGCTTCGTCGCCCCCATCGTCGAGTCCCTACAACACTGTGAGGAATGGCGCGCACAGGTCATGGACCGGTTACGCGCCGAACACCCGCGCTTGGTCGTATTGAGCGTGTTTCGGGGCTACACCGCCACCCACAGCAACGGCTTCCTGTCCGGGTTTTCGTCATACGATTCGGCGTGGAATAACAGCCTGACCCGGCTGGTGGGGCAGCTGCGCGGCTTTGGTGCCAAGGTTTTGGTGCTGGGCCCGCTCCCCCACCTGGACGCACCGGTGCCGGGTTGCCTGTCGGAGCATCTCGACGACGCGACGGCGTGCTCGCCGCCCATGTCATCCGCGTTCAACCGACCTGGTATCGCGGCTGAGGCCGCGGCCGTGAAAGCCGGCGGCGGACAGTACGTTGAGGTAGAAGGACTCTTCTGCACCAAGCAGCGCTGCCCGGTAATCGTCGGCAACACCCTGGTCTATGTCGACGCTGGTCACCTGACACTGGAGTACTCCAAGTTGCTGGCGCCGGCGCTGGCAGCGTTGTCCGACCGCGCCTTGCATAGCTGACGTCGCGCGGGTTGCGAACGAATCAAGCGTCCAAGCGGGAGAACCCGTTCTGGCGGTAGATCTCCACGCATTGGGCACGCCGCGGTTTGCCGCTCGTGGTGATCGGAATCGAACCCTGGGGCACCAGCACAAGATCTGAGGCGCTGAGGCCGTGGCCTTTCGAAATTGCCGACGTGACTTCGCGTTTCACAAAGCCGTACCGTTCCGCGGCTTCTTCGGCCGACTCATCTTTCTTCTTGAGTTCGATCACGGCGACGAGCTTCTCCACCCCGTCCTGCGGAACGGCGATCGCCACACAACGACCAGGACTGATCGTTTGGATGGTCGCCTCAATGTCATCCGGAGAATGGTTGCGCCCGTAGACGATCAGCAGGTCCTTGATGCGGCCCACGATGAACAGTTCGCCGTCGGAGTAGAAGCCGGAGTCTCCCGTCCGCAGCCATGGCGCTTCCGGCGTGCCGGCCGTCGGGTTGACGATCTTTGCACCGAAGGTGTGAGCGGTGGTCTCGGGGTTGTTCCAATAGCCTGTCGCGACATTGCCGCCATGCACCCAGATTTCGCCGACCGTGCCCTCCGGGCACTCGACACCGGTATCGGGATCGACGATGCGCACTTCCTGCGTGTCCACCACGCCGTAGCTGACAAGCGGTGTGCTGGTGTCGCTTTCGGACCGCACAGCGAAACCGTCCGGCAGTTTGGCGGAATCGAAATTCACCACCTTGGGTGGCTCGCCGGCCTGGCGGGTCGCCACGAACACCGTAGTCTCCGCCATCCCGTACGACGGACGAATCACTTTGGGGTCGAGTCCGAACGGAGCGAACCGGTCGACGAAGCGCTTCAACGTAACCGGCTGTACCCGCTCGCTGCCGTTGAGGATCGCGTGGATGCCGCTGAGGTCGAGACCTTCGAGGTCCTCGTCCTTGGTCTTGCGCGAGGCCAAATCGAAAGCGAAGTTCGGTGCGGCCGTGAAACCAAGGGTGTTGGTGCCGAGCATCTGCAGCCACCGGGCGGGCCGCTGCAGGAAGCCGATGGGGCTGGTCAACTTCGCCGGCATCCCAGTCAGGATCGGCATGATCAGACCCAAGATGAAGCCCATGTCGTGATAGAAGGGCAGCCACGAAACCACCGTCGACCCCGGCGGCGCAAGCTTGCCGTACACGCCGTAATAGGCGGTCATGATCTGCTCGAAGTTGGCCATCAGGTTCTTGTTGGAAACCATCACCCCGGCCGGTGTGCGCGTGGAGCCAGAGGTGTACTGCAAGTAGATGATTTCCGGCTGTTCATACTTGGCGCGCGACGCCGCGCCCGGTCTGCCGTCCAGGTCCAGGCGATCGAGCTCGATGATCTTGGTGTCTGTAGGCTGGGCCTGCACGTACTCGGCGACATTGTCGACGACAGCCGACGAAGTGAAGACCACGGCAGGCGAAGTGTCGGCCAGCACCGAGGCCGTGCGTTCATCGTGGGCGCCCCCCATCGGAACCGAGAGCGGAACCGCGATGACGCCGGCATGCAAGGAGGCGAGGAAACTGACGACATAGTCCAGGCTTTGCGGCGCCAGGATCAGCGCCCGGTCGCCGGTGGTCGCGTGCTCTCTGATCAGCGCGGCAAGGTTCAGCATTCTCCGGTAAAGCTGAGCCCACGTCAGGCTTAGTTCGATACCGTCCCACGAATGGTCGTAGTCGATATAGGTCAACGCAACGTCGTTGGGCTGCAGACTCGCACGTTCGCGGACCACGCTGGGAAGTGAGGACTCAACCACGGGCATCAGACTACCGTTGCAGGGAATCCATCTCTGGAAAACGGGATTCCAACGTGGCCGATAATGGTCATATCGTGGACAACCGACTGGCACACATGGACCAAGTGTCATTTCTGGGCGTGCGGGCCCTGGGTTATGGGACTCTGGCGGAGGTTGTTTGGGTCTACAACCGTCCGGCTGATATGGAGGGATTACGTCGTTTCCACCGCAACCTAGGCCGCAGCTTGCTGGGTCGGCGGATCGAACGTTCCCCGTTGCCGTTCGCGCGCGATCGATGGGTGGCATCGCCAGGCCCGGCAGACATCGAGATAGCCAGCAAGCCCCGGCCACGGACTGAGGTGAACGCATGGGCCTATGAGCGCGCGTGCCTACCGATCGATCCGGAACTC
>NZ_LZLE01000081.1 GCF_001673155.1 Mycobacterium sp. 1423905.2
GGTGTGCGGCCCTTTTGTCGTTAAGGGTGTCAGGCCCAGCTGGAGCCGACGGCGCTGTCGGTCTGCGCCATGTTGCTGCCGGCGGACTGAACCTTCTGGCCGTGCTGGTTGGCCTGCTCGTAGATCACCTGGAAGTTGCGACCCAACTGGGTGATGAACTCCTGGCACGCCACCGAACCGGCGCCGCCCCAGAAGTCACCGGCAGCCAGCACATCGCGAACGATGGCCTGGTGCTCGGCCTCCAAGTTGGCGGCCTGTGCGCGGATGAGAGCGCCGTGGGCGTCCACATCGCCGAACTGGTAGTTAATCGTCATCGAACCATTTCTCCTTTAGCTTATGAAAGTTGGTGGGGTGCAGCGGCATTCGCCGCGGCGACGTTAGCTGCTCAGGATCTGCTGCGAAGCCTGCTCTTGCTGCTCGTAGTTGTTGGCGTCGCGGACCAGTCCGTCACGCACCCCGTGCAGCATGTTCACGATGTTGCGGAAGGCCTGATTCATCTGACCCATGGTGTCGAGCGACGTCGCCTGCGCCTGACCGCTCCAGCCCGCGCCGGAGATGTTCTGCGAGGACGCCCACATCCTGCGGGCCTCGTCTTCCACCGTCTGAGCGTGCATTTCAAAGCGGCCCGCCATGTCACGCATCGCGTGCGGGTCCGTCATGAAACGTGTTGCCATGTTGCCTGTTCTCCTTGTTAGTGGACCTACTGGACTTTGTTACCTGGATTTCTCATACAGATTGACTGTTGTAATCGCCGGCCGCGGGGCTGCCGAAGTCGTCGATCACCCGTAAAACAACGACAGTCTTCCCCCCTCTCTCTCAACCGGCCGCCGGAGAATGCGGTATCACGCTGCTCGAGCGTGGCATCTCAAAGCGAGGTTCAGCATTCTCGGCTTCCCACTCGTTCCATTCGGCCCATTCATTCCACTCGCCCGTGCCTTCGGCACCTTCTGGGCCCAGTCCCTGTCCTTCAGTCGCCGCCACGGTCGCGTCGACGCTTTCCTCGGACTCTTTGGCCCAGTGGTCGTAGTCATCTGGAGGAACAGCCACACCCCAGCTGAGCGGAACAGACAACCCGCCGAGCATGCCGGATTCAGCCCGCTTCGCCACTACGGCGTCGGGCGGCAAGGGCGGACCAAGAGGCAACAGCACCTTTTCCCCTTCCAGTGCCGATCTCACACACCACGGCTCGGCGGCCATGACATACCACCGAGCACACCAAATCGTATGCCAATACCCGGCACAATGTCCTTAATTCCCCGAATTCACTGGTTCTAGTACACACACGCGCAAAAAGTTGTCGCGGCATGGCCGAAATGCGGAGCTACCGCTCCGCATCCAAGCCGGGCGGCGAGCTGCTGACCTAGGCATGTGAGGCGGGTGGCCACTCCCGAGAAAGGTTGGGGCCCCAGCGGATTCAGTGTCATGCACTTGATGCGGAGCCGGCCAATGCGGCGGGCCGGTGCGCGGTCGTATCGCGGTGCGCAAACGGACGTGCGGCGTCGCTCGAGAACCGTTCCAGCGAAATAGCCGCGGCTTGAATTCGGCCGTCGGCGTCCCGGTAGCGACGCATAACGGCGAAGTCCGTAGCGACCTTCACACTCAACGCGCCGACGCTGTGGAAGGAACTATCCGATGCCGGTCCGCGGAACCACGCTCGGCCGGTTCTGGACGACGTGCGCGCCGCCACCGCCGCGGCCCATCATCCCGCCGGGCATACCACCGCCGGCGCCTCCGGCACCCATGGGCATCGGCATCATCGGCATACCGCCCGTGCCTGCGGCACCGGCGGCTTGTGCCATCTCGGCGGCATTGGGCACGGCACCGAGTCCCGACATTGCCGAGGTTGCCATGCCCTTGGGCACCGACCCTTCCCAGGTCGGCGGCACCGACATCGCGCCCACCAGCCGAGCCTGGCCAAGTCCAGCGGACATGCCCGTGCCCAGCCCACCGCCGCCCAGGCCGTGTAGGCCCGTAGCGGCAGGCGCGGTGTCGCCCACAAACTTCGGCAGATCGGCGGCCATACTCGCGCCGGCCAGTCCGGCGGTGCCCGCGTTGGCGGATTGGGCCAGCGACATCATCGGCGAGATCAACATGCTCGCCGGCATCGCACCAAGTTGCGCCACCGACATCACCGATTCCACCGGCACTGCCGAAGCCACGGATTGCACACCCGACACCAAGGGCGCGGCCGCCGACGAAACGCCCTGCAGCACAGGACTGACCGCACTGGTGGCGGACGAGGCCAGGCCGGTCACCGAGGCACCGACCGATGAGGCCAAGCCCGCCAGGTCGACCGGCGGCGCACTGAACGGCGTCAGCGCCGCCGCCACCGACGTGGCACCACCGTGATACCCGAGCATCGCGGCGACGTCCTGCGCCCACATCTCGACATAGTCGAATTCGGTGGCCGCGATCGCCGGGGTGTTCTGGCCTAAGAAGTTGGTTGCGATCAACGCCATGAGCGACACCCGGTTGGCCGTCACCGCCGCGGGATGCACCGTGCCCGCCAACGCCGTCTCGAACGCCATTGCCGCCGTCCGCGCCTGACTGGCCGCCATCTCCGCCTGACCGGCGGCGGCGCTCAACCACCCCACATACGGTGTGGCGGCAGCCGCCATCGACACCGACGCCGGGCCCGCCCACGGCCCACCGGTCAACCCGGTGATCACCGAGTCAAACGATGAAGCCGACGCCCGCAGATCTGCGGCCAAGCCCTCCCAGGCCTGCGAGGCCACCATCAACGGCCCAGCGCCCGCACCCGAGAAGATACGTAGCGAGTTGATCTCCGGCGGCAACCACGAAAACTCTGGAATCATCCCAACCCCAAACCAGCCAGCCGCTGAAACGGCTCCGACAACGACTCATCCCCGGCAACCCGACACACGCGAGTACCCACGGTAGAGCAAGCTATCCCGTGAAACTGCGCTTTCACGAAATGTTCGCTTCGAAGGTAGCGGCGCGTCGAGTCCCCGCGCTTACTGACTCCAGTGTAATTGCTGTCTGGGCATGCCAAAGGCGCGGATATCACGACCCCCTGTGTGATACCCGCGCCCCTGACCAGGCTGGGCTCAGGCCCAGCTAGAACCCACTGCGGAGTCGGTTTGGGCCATGTTGCTGCCCGCCGACTGCACCTTCTGGCCGTGGCTGTTGGCCTGCTCGTAGATCAC
>NZ_LZLE01000082.1 GCF_001673155.1 Mycobacterium sp. 1423905.2
TGGCGGCCAATCGCAGCGCGCGGCTGATCGTGACTATCCGGTCCGGAGAGCCCGTCCTGGACGCCGTGACCGCGCTGATGAAAGAGCGGCTGTTGCTGACGGTTCATATCGACCCGTTCACCCGCGTGCAGACTGGAGAGCTCGCCAGCGCGGTTCTCGGCGGCTCTGTCGAGCGACGACTGATCAATGAGCTATACGACCGAAGTGCGGGAAACCTTCTGGTACTGCGTGGGCTGCTCTGCGCCAGTCGCCAGAAAGGAGTGCTGGCCCCAACAACAGACGGCTGGCGTATCCGAGGTCCGCTTCAGGGCGACCGAGAGCTCTACGACCTCTTGAGGTTCCGGCTTCGATCCCTTGCCGCGGATGAATTGGAGGTCGTTGAAGTCTTAGCCACTGCCGAGGTGTTGGAGTGGGAAATCCTGCGTAGCATCTGCGATGCCGACGCCGTGGCACGCCTGGAGCGCCGCGCGATGATCGAGTTGGTTGCCGACGGATCGCAAACCCTAGCGCAGCTGAACCCCCCTATCCTCGGGGAAGCGGCATTGCTGCACGCGGGAACCGTGAGGTCACGTGAGCTCAATGGCATGCTGGCACAAGCGATTCAAGACCGCTTTCGGTCAAAGGGCCAGACCTTGAAGGTGCCCGACGTGCGGTGTCGTATCCGGCTGGCTCAGTTCATCGTGCGGAGCGATCTTGTGCCGGACCTCGATGTGGTCATGGAGGCTGCGGCGGAAGCGCTGGCGATGTCTAACGTCGCTCTCGGCGAGGAACTGGCCCGATTCGCTTATGACCGCCGTGGCGGCCCGCCGGCCGGGATGTTGCTTGCCGAGGCGCTGGGTTGGCAGGGGCGCGGCGAGGAGGCCGAGACCGTACTGCTCGACGCCCAACCCGATCCTTGCGATGGGCTGGCGCTCGCGCGATGGGGCAGTCTGCGCGCAGCGAACCTGTTCTGGAATTGCGGGGACGTCGATGCCGCCGCAGAGGTACTCGCCGATGTGAAGAGGCATGTTTCGCCCGAGGCCGGCGCGCAACTCGTCAACGCGCTAGAGGTGACAATGGCGTTCTTCTCCGGCGACATTGCCACGACGTTGCAGCGCGGGTCGGCCTTGTGTGCGTCGGATCTGCCGCCGACGGCGACCGTGTGGGCGGCTGTGCCGACGTGCGCTGCCTTGGCCACCACCGGCCGGTGTGCGGACGTCGATCGGATGGCTGCTGCGGCGTTACGAGCGGCTGCCGTCTGCGGACGGGGATTGCAACGGTTCAACGTCGGTATGGCCGAGATCATGGCCGCTACCGCCACCGGTGATTATCGAGCAGCTGAACAGGTTCATAAGCGTTACGCCGTGATGGCTGCCGGTGTGCCCGGGGCGGACGCCCTGATTCGAGCGATGCGGGGGTTCGTGGAATTCGCGCGCGGCAACTTACCGTCGGCGTGCGCTGCCTTCAACGATGCGAAATCCGCCTTGTCGCAGGGATTTTCGTCGCCCTGGTTTGTATTGATGGCGGCGCGGCACGCCCAGGCCGAAGCGGCACGGGGCGACAGTGCGGCGGCCGCCGCCGCAGTGCGCAGGACAGAGAAAGCCTACGGACCCCATGTCGCGGTGTTTATGCCGGAACTCGAGCTCGCCCGGGCGTGGGAGCGGGCGTCCGTCGGCGAAATGACGGTCGCCCAGGCGCATGCAGTGCGCGCTGCGCATATTACGGAAGCGGCAGGGATGCACGCCGCGGAAATGCACGCACTGCATACGGCCGTCCGCTTCAGTGATCGCTCGCATGCCAACCGGCTCGGCGAACTCGCCGAAATACTGAACACTCCCATAGCGCGGGCGGTCGCCGACCATGCCCGCGGGTTGGCCGACAACGACGCGGGTCTCATCGACGCCGCGGCCGCCCAGTTCGCCGATCTCGGTGCGGTAGCTCTGGCCGCCGACGCATCGGCGCAGGCGGCCGTTCAACATGCCCGTGTTGGGAATCGCGGCAAGCAGATTGAGTCGTCCACCCAAGCGTCCTCCTTGGCCCGCCGCTACGGGCTTCGTACGCCGGCGGTCAAGGCGGCGGGCGCCCCGTTACCGCTCAGCGGTCGTGAGCGCGAGGTTGCGGCGCTGGTCGTGGCCGGATTGTCCAACCGCCAGATTGCAGAACGGTTGGTTGTCTCGGTCCGGACGGTGGAGGGACACCTCTATCGCCTCTTCACAAAACTCGGCATCAACAATCGGGATCAGCTCATCCGACTACTGAACTGCGACGCGGCCGGATGAGAAGGCTGGCACGCCGGTTACGGTTGAGCGTTCAGCAACAAAGCTGATGTTCACCTACGGGCTGACCGGCCGCCGCGCTGACGACCCACCGCGGTTGGCGACGAAAGGCGGTTCTCCAGGGTGGGGATCGCTGGCTGGCGCCCGGTTTCTTACCTACACGCGATCATGCGGTTCGGCGTACTCCATCTGGGCCCGCCCACCACTCAAGTTATGTTAATTCTGTCGATGCCAGGTCGAGAGACCCATACGCTCCGGCGCATGAGATTTAACCCGCCGAACGCGGTTACGCCGGTTCCCATGGTAATGAATTCCGGAATTTGTGCGGCCGGATTGGCAGAAGTAATTTGGCCGGCGACTTTGCCGGCCGCCAATGCCCACCTTGTCGTGCGTCCTTCCCTCGACCGCAAACCTGATGTCGGTCCATCCGGTCAAGAGATGTGTCGTGGTAGCAAATGCCGGCGGCGGCTTCGGCCTAGGACGGCGGCACTGGGTCGCGGACGGTCAGCAGCCAGCAAGCGGTCGGCTTGCACCGCCTGATGCGAACCCGGTGAAAGTAGGAAGGTATGTCAGCCGGCGCAGCGGGAAGTAATTGGACGTGGCCCATGGTGGCCCGTGACGCTGAATTCCGCCAGGCGCTGGCGGCACTCAACGACGCGGAGTTCCAAGGGGTCGCGTTGGTCGGCGACAGCGGAGTGGGCAAATCGACACTCGCCCGCATGCTGGCGAAGACAGCCGAGGCGGCTGGGCGGACGGTGCGTTTTGCCTTGGGCACGCAAACGGGTCGCGCTATCCCGCTGGGCGCGTTTTCTCGCGCGGTGACCGTAGGCGTTGACCATGAACCCGCCATAATGCTGGCCGCCGCGCATAAAACGCTGGGGCGGGACGAGAACTTGGTGGTCGTGGTCGACGACGCGCAACTACTCGACCCGTTGTCCGCAACACTCGTAAATCAGCTCGCGGCCAGCCGCAGTGCGCGGTTGATCGTGACCGTCACGTTGGGCGACCCAGTCCTTGACGCGGTGACTGCGTTGATAAAGGAGCGGTTGTTGCTGACCGTCCATATCGATCCCTTCACCCGCGAGCAAACCGGGGTACTTGCCTCTGCCGTCCTCGGCGGGGCGGTCCACCCCCGATTGATCGACGAGTTATACGACCGAAGCGCGGGCAACCTATTGGTCCTGCGCGGCTTGTTGAGTGCCAGTCGCGAGAACGGGGCCCTGGCTCGCACCGAAGATGGCTGGCAACTGCGAGGTCCGCTGCATGCAGACCGCGAGCTTTACGACTTCCTGCAATTCCGGCTGCGATCCCTCGGCCCCGAAGAGTTGGAAGTCGTTGAGGTCCTGGCCACTGCGGAGTTGCTGGATTGGGAGATATTGCGGGGCATCTGTGATGCCGACGCCGTGGCGCGCCTTGAGCGCCGTGGCATCATCCAGTTGGTCGCCGACGGATCACACGCGCTCGCGCATCTGAATGACCCCTTCATCGGTGAGGTTGCTCTTCAGCAGGCCGGCGTAGTGCGTTCCCGACAACTCAATGGCGTACTGGCGCAGGCTCTGAAAAAACACCTGCTTGCCGGGGAACGCCGCCCCCGCTCGCCTGACCTACGCACGCGAATCCGCCTGGCGCAGTTCATGATGGGAAGCGACCTGGAGCCGGATCTCGATGTGGTCATCGATGCGGCGGCGGACGCGGTAGCCTTGTCGAACGTCGTTCTCGGCGAGGAATTAGCGCGATTCGCCTTCGATCGCGGTGGGGGTCTGCGGGCAGGCCTGGTACTTGCGGAGGCGTTGGCTTGGCAGGGGCGTGGTGATGAGGCCGAAGCCATCTGTCTCGAAGTCGACATCGACCAGGCCGGCGAGTGGCTGGTCGGACGGTGGGGTTGTCTGCGAGCGGCGAACCTGTGCTGGGTCTGTGGGCGGCTCGAAGCCGCCCGACGCGTCCTAGCTGAGGTGAAGACCCGGGTTGGGTCTGATGCGAGTATTCGTCTCGTCATCGAGGGCCTCGAGTTGTCCATTGCCTACTTCAGCGGTGATGTTGCGACGACACTGGAGGTCGGGCCGAGCCTTTGCTCGCCCGACGTACCCCCAACGGCGACCGTTTGGGCAGCCAATGCGACCGCGAGCGCCCTGGTGGCTGCCGGGCGTTTCGGCGACGTTCAACGCATAGCTGATGCCGGGTTGCGCGCTGCGGCATTGTGTAAAGCCGGGCCCCAGCGGTTCGGCATTGGGATGGCTCAGGTTACGGTCACGGCCTTCACCGGTGACTACGCGGCGGCCGAGCAAGTCTGCCAGCGGTACGCCGCGATGGCTGCCGGTGTGCCCATCGCGGAATCAATGGTGGAAGCCATGCGGGGGTTCGTGCAGCTTGCGAGTGGTGAGTTGCAGTCGGCATGCGCCGCATTGAGCCATTCGATTTCGGAGTTGTCCGCCCAGGGCTTTCCGTCGCCGTGGTTCGTGCTGGTGGCCGCCCGGCGCGCCCAGGGGGAAGGCGCGCGAGGAGATAATCAGGCGGCCGCTGCCGCCTTGCGCCTTGCCGAGGAAGCATACGGACCGCACGTCGCAGTGTTTTTGCCGGAATTACAGCTTGCCAGGGCCTGGGAGCGGGCGTCTGCCGGCGAAACAACGGCCGCGAAAGTGCATGCGGCATACGCGGCACAACTTGCCCAGGAAGCCGGCATGCACGCTATGGAGATGCGCGGACGCTATACAGCTGTCCGCTTTGGCGATCGCACGCACGCACCGCGACTGGACGCGCTCGCCACACTGCTGAAAACCCCAATGGCGGAAGCGGTCGCTACGCACGCCTGCGGCCTGGCCCGGCACGACGGCGATCTCCTCGACGCCGTGGCACGCCGGTTCGTCGATCTCGGTGCATCGGCTCTTGCGGCCGACGCGTCGGCGCACGCGGCGGCCGAGCATGCCCGCAGCGGTGACCGCGGCAAGGAAGTAGAGTCTTCGACCTGGGCCTACGGGTTGGCGAGTCAATGCGGGTCGCGCACGCCGGCGCTCGAGGCCGCCGCGCGCCCACTGCCGTTCAGCGGCCGGGAGCGTCAGATCGTGATGCTGGTGGTGGCTGGTCTGTCGAACCGTCAGATCGCAGAGCGGTTGGTTATCTCCGTGCGTACGGTCGAAGGACACCTCTACCGCATTTTCGCCAAACTCGGCATCAACAACCGGGATCAACTCGTCCAGATAGTGAACCGAGATTCGGCCGCGCACAACGGTTTAGCTGAGCGTTGCGGCGAGGCGTTAGGCAACACGCCGCACGACCAAGACTGGGCCGGCTGAGTATTCCCGCGCGCGGCGAGTTACAGCAAGGCAAATTCGGGTCAGGCGTGTTGGCGCTGAGTCGCGCGCGAAAGGCTTTCGCGGTTGGATTCGCAGCGGACTGTCCCAATGAGTTAATCGGCCAGACGCCTGAGCAATTCGTGACCTCGTAGTCGAGGGCCCGCGACGATCCTCACGTAGCCGATGGATGTGAGGTACTCGATCTGGAACGCAGACCACTCTAGTAGGGCAAACGCGCCACGATGTCGGCTAACGGGACCATAGGCTCCGCGCATGAGATTCGTTCGCGAGGGCATGACCGGGTGCGGCCTCATCTATTTTCCTCAGCACATGAGCTCGGTTGGACCAACCAAATTTATTGGTGGAGTTGAGCGTTGGCTGCTGAGCTCAGTGCAGAAGATCTCGGCAGGCGGTGTGACGGCATGACGATGATGTTTCGAGAGGAGTCTCGTGCGGCTGAGCCAGCGTCACCGGTGAGCACGTTGGTGCTCTTCGGGAGGACGCCGGATCGTATCGAGACTCTGGCCAGGATGCTGGCCGAATGGATGACCGGTGAGGGTGCGCATCTCGGGCTGGCCGAGGTGGCCCACACGCTCAATCATCATCGAGTCTGGCACCCGTGCTTCGCCACCGTTTGTGCGCGCGAGCGCGCCCAGGCGGTGGCTGGGTTGGCGGCATTGGCGGCCGGACGGCCGGCCGAAGGCGTGGTCGGCCCGCATGACGGGACCTGCTTTCCCGGAACGGTTTTCGTGTACTCGGGTCACGGCTCGCAATGGGCGGGCATGGGTCGGCAACTATTGACCGACGAGCCCGACTTCGCAGCGGCGGTGGACGCGTTGGAACCGACCTTCTTTGCGCAAGCAGGGTTTTCGCTGCGGCAGGTGCTGAGAGAAGGGCAGCCAGTGGTCGGGGAGGCGCGTTCGCAGCAGGTACTGCTGGGACTGCAGCTGGCGCTCACCGAATTGTGGCGGGCCTACGGGATGATTCCCGATGCGGTCGTTGGACACTCGACGGGTGAGGTCACCGCGGCGGTGGCGGCCGGCGCGTTGAGCGTGACCCAGGGCCTGCGGGTGATCGAGGTCCGCTCGCGGTTGACGAGTCGGTTGGCCGGGCAGGGCGCCATGGCTTCGCTGGGGCTTGATGCCGCAACGACCACCGGACTGATTGCTGATTATCCCGATGTGGCTGTCGCGGGTTTTGTCTCGCCAATCCAGACGTTAATCGCCGGGGCCACCGCGCAAGTGGATGCGGTAATCACCGCTGTCCGGCAACAAGGGCGGTGTGCCCGACGGCTGAACGTGACGACGGCGCCGCATACCTCGTTAATGGATCCGATCTTGCCGGAATTGCGGGCCGCGCTGGCCGATCTCGTACCCAAGCAGTCGGTGGTACCGCTTATCTCCACGGTGAACGATACCGCCACGACCCCAATTCTCGACGCCGACTACTGGGCGGCCAGTTTGCGCCAGCCGACGCGGCTCAGCCAGGCCATCGCTGCGGCGGGCCGGAACAACGCCACTTTCATCGAGATCAGCCCTCATCCATTACTGACCCAACCCATCACCGAGACACTGGGTCAGGCCCATCACCACTGTCTCGGCACCCTGTGGCGCGACCGAGACGACACTCTGAGCTTTCACACCAATCTCAATGCCACTCACAGCATTTACCCGCCGGAAACCCCGCACCCACCGGAACCGCATCCAGTGCTGCCGACCATGCCTTGGCAGCGCACGCGGCTATGGGTCAGCGTTGCACGGGCCAAACATGACGCTGCGGTTCTGCCCACACGTACCGACATGTGGCGTGGGCTGACGGCGCTCAATTGATATCGCTACCACGCTTCAAGGTTTGAGAACATGCGCAAGAGGCAACGTGTGGTCGACCAAATCGTCGAGTACCTCGCAACAAGCGGAGTCGACTACATCTTCGGCGTCGACGGCGCCAACATTGAAGATCTCTACGACGCCGCGTTTTTCCGCTCGGATATCACCGCCGTGTTGGCCAAGCATGAGTTCTCTGCCGCGACGATGGCTGACGGGTACAGCCGCAGCGGCGGTCTGGGTGTGGTGGCAGCGACGTCGGGCGGTGGCGCGCTGAACCTGATTCCGGGCTTAGGGGAATCGTTTGCCAGCCGCGTCCCGGTCCTGGCGTTGGTGGGTCAGCCGTCGACCGCCATGGACGGGCGCGGCAGCGTCGAGGACACCAGCGGCCGCAACGGCTCGTTGAACGCCGAGGCGCTGTTTTCGGAAGTGTCTGTCTTCTGCCGACGAGTGCTGACCACTGCCGACATTCCCGAGGCGTTGTCGGCCGCGGTAGCGGCGGCGCAAACGGGCGGCCCCGCAGTTCTATTGTTGCCTAAAGACATTCAAAGGGCATGCGTCCCGATCAACGGTCGCGCCGTCGAGCGCGTGATCGAGCGACCCCGTGCTATCGGCGACCCCCAGCCCATCGCGCAAGCGCTGCGGGAGGCGAACGGACCGATCACGATCATCGCTGGAGAGCAGGTCGCCCGCGACAACGCACGGGGCGAATTGTCGTCACTGCGAGCCGTGCTACGCGCACGGGTGGCGTGCGTACCCCATGCCAAAGATGCTGCGGGGACACCCGGTTTCGGTTCGTCCTCAGCACTTGGCGTCACCGGCATCATGGGCCACCCCAGTGTGGTGCAAGCGGTGGCCGGAAGCGCGATGTGCCTGGTGATCGGCACCCGGCTGTCAGAGGTCGCGCGCGCCGGACTCGAGGATGCGCTGAAGACGGTGCACACCGTCTCGATCGGGTCCGAGCCGCCATACATTCCGTGCACCCATGTCTACTCCGACGATCTACGGACTTCGTTGCGAACGCTGACCAGTTCGCTCACCGGCCGCGGCCGGGCCACCAAAGTTCGGGTGCCTGATGCGGTGCCGCGCAGCGAGTTGAGTCCGCCGCCGTTTGAAGGCTCGGGGGTACGCTACCGCGACGCGATGAAGGTCCTCGATCGCCTCTTGCCCGATGGCGTCGACATCGTCGTCGACGCCGGCAACACTGGCGCGGCGGCCGTCCACTACTTGCCCGTTCGGCGCATGGGGCGGTTCGTAGTAGCACTCGGTATGGGCGGAATGGGGTACAGCTTCGGAGCCGGTATCGGGATGGCATTCGCCCGCACAAAGGCTCAGACGCCTCGGGGACGCGTGGTGGTGATCGCCGGCGACGGCGCGTTCTTCATGCACGGCATGGAGGTGCACACCGCTGTCCAATACCGACTACCGGTGACATTCGTGTTGTTCAACAACAACGCTCACGCCATGTGCGCTACCAGCGAGAAGCTCTTCTACGGCAATCGGCACAGTTACAATAGGTTCACTGCGAGTCGGCTGGGGGCAGGTCTGGCTGCGATGTTCCCAGGCCTTGCCTCCGTCGATGTCACCGACGCCGACACATTCAGCGCGGCGATTCGCACGGCGCTAGACGTCGATGGCCCATCGGTGATAAGCGTCGAGTGTGCGGCAGACGAATTACCGCCCGTCACAACATTTCTCGCGCCGCTGCCAGCTAAAGCCGTTCGCACGAAGCAGATTTCGTCGAGCAGAGGCAAGCGAACCGATGTCACGGTCAATGCTCACTGATGTCGTGCTCCGTCGCGGTTACGCCGGGCCGGCAAAGGACACAGCAGCCGGAGTGCTCCGAGAAGTTTGCGTTAGTACCCGCACATCGAAGTGCTTCACGCCCGAAGTCACGCCCGCACGCCAGTATTCGCACTCCGACTACCCTATCCGATCTCCCCAACCTCTCTACTTGCCGCAAGCGCGTCTGCGCCACACAAAAGGACCTTAGGCTGCCCGCAACACAGCAACACATACGTTATTTCCGGAGGAATAGACGATGTCCATCCTGATCGTCGATAACTATGATTCGTTCACCTACAACCTCTTTCAACTTGTAGCGAGTGTTACGACCGGTCCGGTGGAGGTCATCCGCAACGACGACTATTCGGCGTGGTATTCGATCGCGCAAGACAACCTCGACGCGTTGATAATCTCGCCCGGGCCGGGAAGGCCGGAGTTCGTCTCCGACTTCGGTATCAGTCGCCTGGCAGTCGATTCTGATGTTCCCCTGCTTGGGGTGTGTCTCGGGCATCAGGGCCTTTGTTACCTGCAAGGCGCAGTGATCACCAACGCACCGGAGCCTTGCCATGGACGGACCAGTGCCATTGAGCACGACGGCACCGGTCTGTTCGCCGGAATGCCTTCACCTTTCCTTGCTACCCGCTATCACTCACTTATGGTGGCCGACGTGCCAAATACCCTGCAGGTCACGGCCTCTACGATTGACCAGGCGGGGAACAAGCTCGTCATGGGCGTGGAACACCGCTCGCGGCCGCAATGGGGCGTGCAGTTCCACCCCGAGTCAATCCTGACGCAGTATGGTCGTGAATTGATCGAAAACTTCTTATGCCTCGCTCGTGCTGGCTCGAGGCGGCGCAATCCCACTGCGGCTCCCATTGCTGATGTGCACATTAAGTCCCGTCACCTGAATGGTGGCGTTCGGACGCCGGTTAGGCGGCTGCGCTTAATAAGCCGCCGCGTGGCTTGGCACCCTGACACCGAAGAACTCTATTCGGAGCTTTTCGCTGGTCACGACGGCGCCTTCTGGCTGGATAGTTCGCTGGTCGTAGAAGGGTTGTCACGTTTTTCCATTCTTGGTTGTTGTGGTCCGCACGGCGAGTGGGTGACTGCGGACGCCAACCGCGGCGTGCACGTCCGCTATAGCGACGGTACGGTAACGCATTTCGAGCAAAGTATATTCGACTATATTGGGCAGCAGACTGCGCAGCGTGCGGTGAGCACGCCTAAAAACGATTGTGATTTCGCGCTCGGTTACGTCGGCTACCTAGGCTACGAAATGAAGGCGGAATGTGGCGGCGACGCCGCGCACCGATCTGATCTCCCGGACGCAGGGTTCGTGTTCTGTGACCGGGCTCTTGTGGTCGATCACAAGCTCGGTGAGACCTGGTTACTGGCCCTCATCGGTCAAGGCGCCCGCGATCAGGCGGACGTCGCGTCGTGGCTGGACGAAGCCGAACATGCCGTGCGCTTGTCGTCGTATATCCCGCTCAACGGGTGCGATACTCGCTCACTGGTAATCGATATGCCGGTGAATTTTCGCGAATCCGCTACCAAATATGCCGAAAATATAGAGCAGTGTATGAAGGAGATTCGCGCCGGGGAAACTTACGAAGTTTGCCTGACGACGGCGGTGACGGTGAACGCCTCAATCGATCCGCTGGAAACCTACCGCGACCTCCGGCGGCGCATCCCCGTTCCATATGGTGCGTTTCTGCAGCTACCGGGGGTCGATATCCTCTGTGCATCTCCGGAGCGGTTCCTCAAGATCTCCGCCGATCGGATTATGGAAGCGAAGCCCATAAAAGGCACTCGACGGCGAGGATGCACGCGCGATGAGGACGCGATTCTGGTCCATGATTTGCGCACGGCAGAAAAAGATCGCGCGGAAAACCTCATGATCTTGGACCTGTTGCGCAACGACCTAGGACAGGTTTCCGTGGTGGGTTCCGTGCACGTGCCCAAGATGTTCGCAGTCGAGACATACGCCACCGTTCATCAGTTAGTGAGCACCGTCAGGTCGAAACTGAGGGATGACGTGACGCCGGCGGAGTGCGTGCGAGCCGTTTTCCCGGGTGGGTCCATGACCGGTGCGCCCAAGCGGCGGACGATGCAGATCATCGACAGGCTGGAAGCCGGCCCGAGGGGAATTTATTCGGGCGCTATTGGATACTTCTCTCTTTCGGGGGCTGTTGATCTCAATATCGTCATCCGGACAATGGTCGTAAGTGGTGACAAGATTACCATCGGTACGGGCGGCGCAATCGTTGCGCTTTCTGATCCGGAAGAAGAAATCGCCGAAATACGACTTAAAGCGCACGCGCTGTTGCAATCCATACAGGCAACGGCCCGCGTCTCTACGTTGGCTTGAAAAATTCAGGCGCCGATGATGTTCAGCGTTGAGGTGTTCGACGGCAGTACGGAAAGGGAGACTGATGACCGACCGGCCGGTAGCTGACAATGAAGTTTGTGACGTCGACGTCGGATCAGCGATGGACGATTGTCGTAAGCGTCTTGACGCTCTCGATACGACCCTGATCTGGGTGATTGCTGAGCGTATGCAGATCTGCGCCGAAATTGCCCAACTGAAACGCAAAGGACAAATCCCGATGATGCAGCCGCACCGCCTCGCGCACGTGCGCGCGAAGTCGGTTGCAGAAGGTCGAACACGTGGACTTGACGAGGGTTTCGTCAATCGACTTCTCGACGTGATCTTCCAGGAGTCCTGTCGCTTGGAAGACGTGATCATGGGCAACGAGATCACTGCGTAGTCCGTACGCACCCACGCTGAATACGGAATAGTCTGTGGCGCAGCAAGTTACGACGTCACAACCTAGCTAGTCGTATGCTGCAATCGACGCCGAAGGCCGCCACTCAAAGGGAACAAACCGATACCTGACCTGGGTGGTCACACTACTCTACCGGCTCCAAATGTACTGCGTTTATTAGAAATAACCATAGGCTCTTGCGCAATAGACAGCCGTAGAACTTAGACAAGGTGCGTAATGAAAACCGATAGTGCAGTACTGTTGTCAGGCACCGAGATTGCCGTAGGTTCAGTATTTTCCGAGATCTGTGATCGGATCGAGGGTCGAACGACAGCCCTGCCGCTCGTCCGTGTTGGCGAGACGCTGGACGCAAGAGCAATAGTCGCCGCAGCCCGGTCAACAGCGGCAACGGCCCCGGATCTGGCAGGGAGCGTCGTACCGATCCTCGTCGACGAGCCCGAGAATGTGCTGAGCGCGCTTTTCGCGGTAGCGCTTGCCGGCGGGGTGCCGTTGGTCCTGAGCGGAGCAAGACCATACGAGTCAGCGGCGTCAGTGCAAACGCGTGTCAACGATGTCAGCGAATCGGTCAATGCTCGATTCGTCTACCTGCGCGGGACGTGGCAGGAAGTGTCGAAACGCTCGGTACTCGACATCACTCGTGAAGACACCGCTTATTTGCAATTCAGCTCAGGCAGTGTCGGTTCTCCACGGCCGCTTCGTATTTCCAATCGCGCCATCCGCGCACAATTGCAGATCATCGGAGATGCAGTGGCAGTCGGACCACACGAGGTGGGCGGATCATGGCTACCGCTGTCCCACGACATGGGCCTCATCAGCGTCTTGCTGGCCTTGTGGGTCGGCTTTCCACTCGTGTTATGGAGGCCGGAAGAGTTTTTGATCGCGCCCGGTCAGTGGGTCGAGCAAATGGCTGAACACCGGGTCGGATTCTGGCCGGTCATTCCTGCCGGGATGCACATCGCCACCAAGGCACTGCGATCCCAGAGCGTGCAGCTCGATGCGCTGCGTTCGGTGCTGGTCGGCGCAGACGTCATACGACCCAAGGTTTTGACTGCGTTCGAGACGATCGCCGGATGCGGTTCGGGTGTGGTGCGACCATGCTATGGCCTTGCCGACGCGACGTTGATGGTCACCTGCACTCCATCAGACCGGCATTGGCGCACCGTCGAAGTCCCCAGTAGCTCCGGGCGGGACGGCCGACCCACCGAAATGATGTCGGTGGGACCACCCGGGCGTGACACCGAGGTATGGATCGAGGTCGGGGGAGAACCGGTCGGCGAGCACGTCATCGGTGATGTGGTTGTACGGTCGCCGTCTCGATGCTCAGGACCCTACGGCGGCGAAGTCGTTCCTCCTTCGGCTCCGGTGCGCACCGGAGACCTGGGATTCATGGCCGACGGCGAGCTGATCTTCACCGGACGGACAGCCGAGGTCATTCGAGTCGCCGGCGAAGATTTCTTGCCCGCCGAGGTCGAAGAATTCGTGGTGCGCAGCGGCTTCGGGAAAATGGGACACATTGCGGTGGTCGGCGTTGACCAAGAGGCAATGACCCAGATGGTTGCCGTGATCGAAAACGATTCGGCTGCCACCGATGACGCTCTCGCGACAGCACATCGCCGCGACTTGTTGCGAGCGGCCAGGCAAGCCGCTCTGCCTTTGACCGGCGTGCGATTCGTGCCCAACAACTCGCTGAGCAGGACAACAAGCGGCAAACTGCGCAGACGCCGCATTGCCGCAGATCTCTTGGAGGCAAGCAGATGACCCGCTTTGTACACGTTCCCGACCATGCTGAGCTCGAGAGCGATCACCGCGATCATGTCCTGGCAGTCGCGCCATTACCCTCTCCGGAACAGCAGGTTACGGAGCCGTTGACTCTCGACCGCGTGATCGATGAGATCACCGTTGCCGTACGCGCATTGAGCACTTCGTTCGCAGAGCGCGAACTGAACGGTGATACCAACCTCGCTTTGGACTTGGGCCTTGAATCTTCGTCCAGGGTGGAGCTGCTGCTGGACGTGCAGCGCGCACTAGGCGTCGCCCTCAACGTCGGAATGGTCCTGATGTTTGCCGAGCTCACCATCGCTCAACTGGCCGAGCTTATCGTCACCTTCCCAGAGGAAAGTATGGACCAATGACGGTAGCCGATTCTATTGACGTCTCGGCGGCGCAGGAAGCGATCTGGTTTGCCCAAAGATTGGTGCCGAATCTGCCCAATAATATAGCCGGCTATGTCGAAATACACGGTCCGGTCGACGAATCCGTTATGGCCGCCGCATTGCACCATGTCTGCCGTGAGACCAAGACGCTGCGTGCCACCTTCACCGAGGACGACGACGGATTACGTCAAACATTACGTGACCCGAACACGTGGGAACCGGATCTGTTCGATGTAAGCCACACAGAAAGTCCGGATCTCGCTGCTCGCAGCCTGATCGCGGAAGTGACGCGCCGAGCGTTCGACCTCAGCGATGACATTCCCTTCCGGGCCGGCTTGATCAAGCAAAATGAATTGCGCCACTCGCTGTTCGTCGTCGCTCACCACATCGTGTGTGACGGATTCGGATTACTCATCGCGGTCCGGCGGATCGCGGAGGTGTACACGACGCTGAAGGCCGGCGCCCCACCCTCACGATCTATGTTCTGCAGTCCACAAGCGATCAGCAGAGACGACCTGAATTACCGGTCCTCGCCGAACTTCGTCCAGGACAAAGACTTTTGGGACAGTTACACGCGAGATTGGCCGGAGCCGCCGAACATATCCGGCCGTCCAGTTTCGCCGCAGTCGGTAACCTTGCATCACAGTCTGGCTCTTACCGGAGACGCCGCACGTCGCCTGCGAGAAGTGGCGAGTCATATCGGCGTGTCACTGCCCAAGTTTTTGACCGCGTCACTCGTTGGCTGTTTCACTCGAGCCTCGGGCGCGTCAGAATTCCCGATCAGGCTGTCCGCAGCTTGCCGGTTCGGCGTCGGATGGAGCACGCCATGCTCGCTGGCGAACGCTGTTCCGGTGCGAGTCGATATTCCACCGGGTGTTCGATTCAACGAGTTCGCGGAATCACTCGACCGCGAGATCAGCACCGTACTTCCCCATTCCCGCTACCACATATCGGGAATACAGCGTGATATCGGCATAGTGAAACGACAGAAGAACCGATTCGGGCCGATCCTCAATATCATGCCGTTCTCCGGTGGTCTCGATTTTGCCGGAAGTGCCGCCTCATTCCGAGGCGCGACTTTTGGCACCTGTGACGACCTGGCAATCTCCGTTTATTACGACGCGCGCCCATCGGACAACAGCGAATCCGGTGACTTTCTCATTCAGATCGACGCAACCGGCCTGCTCTATGACGAACAAGATCTGATCCGTTTCGGCAACCACTTGAAGTCTTTCCTGCATGCCGTCACAAGCGACCCGGAGCGGCGAATCGATCTGATCGAGATCATCGACCCGGCCGAGCGTGACTTGGTGGTGGCCCAGTGGAACGACACGACCACGCCCATCCCCGACGGAACCATCCCGGAGTTGTTCGCCGCGCAGGTCGCGCGGACACCCGACGCAATCGCGGTCGAAGACGACAACGAGGCACTGACTTATCGCGAACTCGACGCGCGCGCAAACCATCTCGCCGCACGGATGCGGATATATGGAGCCGGACCGGAGAACATCATCGCCGTCGCTCTGCCGCGGTCGGTTCAACTAGTGACTGCGCTACTGGCCATCTGCAAAACCGGTTCTGCGTATCTGCCAATCGATCCTAATTATCCCAGCGAGCGCACCGTTTATGTCCTGGCCGACGCCGCCGCGCGACTGCTGGTCACCGATGCAGCCACCGCCGCGATTTTGCCCGATAACGATGCGCCGCTGCTGATTCTGGACGCTATCGACCCAGACGGCAACGAACTCAACGCCACCACGGGTCAACCGGCCGGCCTGCCCGTGCAGCCGGCCAATCTCGCGTACGTCATGTACACGTCAGGGTCAACCGGACGGCCGAAAGCTGTTGCCATTACCCACCACAATGTGGTCGCTCTGTTCGCCGGCCTGGACCGATGGTGCAACTTCACCCATACCGACGTGTGGTCGTGGTGTCACTCGCCGGCTTTCGACTTCTCGGTGTGGGAGTTGTGGGGTGCCCTACTACACGGTGCGCGTGTGGTGGTGGTGCCCTGGGAAACGGTGCGAACGCCGCGGAAACTGTGGCAACTGATCCTCGACAAGCGCATCACGGTGCTCAGTCAGACCCCGTCAGCGTTCTACGAGTTGACGCGCGCGGAAGCCGAACAAACCAAGGCCGCGGCCGATCTGGCGTTGCGGATGGTTGTGTTCGGTGGGGAAGCGCTGGACCCGTCTCGGCTTCGAGGTTGGTATCCCGATGAGCGCCCGCACCCACCACGGCTGATCAACATGTACGGCATCACTGAAGCTACCGTGCACACAACGCATCTCGAGCTGGTCAGCAAGCACGCCGAACGGGGCGGTTCCCCGATTGGTGCTCCCTTGGGAAACTGGCGGCTGTTCGTCCTCGATGCTGGGTTGTCCCCGGTGCCAGTAGGGGTGGCCGGTGAGTTGTATATCGCCGGTGCTGGCGTGGCCCGGGGGTATCGGGGCCGGGTTGGCCGCGCAGCTGGCGGCACGCCGTCAAAACTTGCCGACCGTCCAAACCCTCCACGGCCTGGCGTCGA
>NZ_LZLE01000083.1 GCF_001673155.1 Mycobacterium sp. 1423905.2
GTCGAACGATACCAGCAACGCATGCGCGACGCCCGGTACCTCGCGGGCGAACTTCGACACCAGCCAGTCGAGCGGGCTGTCCGGCGGGCGGGGATTCATTCCTGATCGGGTTCCTGACTGCTCTCGCGGGCATGCGACCGTCCGGTGCGCACGCCGCCGAAGTGACTGCTCATGGTGGCGCGAATGGCCTCCGGGTCGCGGCCCGCGGCCGCGTGCTGCGGTTGCCGAAGGGAGTGCGACCCGCCGTTTGACGCTACTCGTTGGTCCTCGTCCTCCGCCTCGGGCGCCGCGGCACCGGGCACCAGGCGAGCGCCGGGGGTACGCACCGGCAGGCCGTGGTCGGTGTGGGCCTCGACGGGCTTGTCCTGCGCTTCGGCGGCCGCGGTCCACCCGCGGTCCCACACCGTCTTCCAATCCAGGTCCGCGCTTTGGGCCAGCTCGTGGGGGTCACCCATCATCTCCGAGAGCATCCGCTGATAGATGACGTCATCAGCGGCCGGGTCGTCACCGGCGCTAGGCGCCGCGGCGGGGATGGGCGCTTTGGCCGCCTGCACGGGGGGTTGCG
>NZ_LZLE01000084.1 GCF_001673155.1 Mycobacterium sp. 1423905.2
GCATGGTCGCCGCTGGAGCTGTGGGTAGTGCTCTCCTCCCGCATGGCCAAGCTGATGGCCAAAGTGGCGACCGCGCTACTCAATACGGTCGCCGCCTCGGCGGAATAACCGCGCCGACCGAGGGCCGCGACCTCCATCACCAGCAGTCGCACGCCCGCCTCACCACGGGGGAAAAGGACTTGCAGATACGACGCCAGGCCGGGGCGGGTGATGGAGAAATGCCAGAGCTGCAGACCGAAGGAGAGCAAGTGCTGCTCGAGGTCTTGGGCCGGGTCCTCATCCAAATGCAGGTCCGCGAGCAGGCTCTCCCCCACCAGGCGCTCGAGCTCCCATCGGCTCTCGACATGCCGATACAGCGCGGTCGCGGACACTCCGAGTCGAGCAGCAACCGCATTGATGCTCAACCGCCGCATGCCCAACTCGCGACCGACGCGCACGAGGTCGTCCAGCGCGATCAGGGGCGGGCGCCCGCCGGGACGGGTCGCGACAGTTCTCATCTGGCAGCACACCTCGGCTAGAAAGTTACCCCCACAAACTAAGGGTTGCCTTACCATAGGTCAACTTGCCGCCGGACCCGGCTAGAGCCCTTTGGGTGCCTCCCGAACAGCTTTCACCGCCGAATCGTCACCGTCGAAGTCCACGCGCGCCTCTCGCCCCACGGCGAAGAGCAACAGTTCCTCCGGACTGCCCGTGACGGTGACCGCTGGGCCACGCCCGGCGGTGAGCAGCGTCTTCCCGTCCGTGGTGCGCAGCGCGACGCGGCCGGGAACCTTGGCCAGCGTCAGTCGAGCCATCAAAGGCACAGTGCGACGGAGCCGTGCGGTCAAGTTGGGGTCAAGTTCGCGCGGTTCCCAGCCTGCCCCGGCGCGGCGCACGTCTTCGTGGTGAATGAACATCTCGGCGACGTTGGCCACCGAGTCGAGCAGTTTGAAGGGCGAGTAGGCCGGTGGGCCCGACGCAATCTTGCCCACCAACTCCTCCCAGTCGGTTTTTTCGGCCACCTGGTTCTGCACCTTTTCGGTGTGGTCGGCGAAGAACGGAATGAGGATGCCGGCCGCCGCGTCGGGGCGGTACTCCCGGATGACCAGGTGGGCAGCCAGGTCCCGGGTCGTCCATCCTTCGCACAGGGTGGGCGCCTCGGGCCCTGCGGCGAGAATTGTCTCTACCAGCGCGGCGCGCTCGCGTTGTGCAATGGACATTTGGTCTCCTCAGTGGCGGGTGCGCGGACCTAACCAGCGTAGAACCCGACGTGACGCGCAACTCACTCGCTCACGACGAGTTTCGAACGTACGTGCGATGGATATCCGGCTGGCATGAGCAACGAGGTGCGGCAAGCCCCGCAAGAGAACCCCGCGAAAGACCCCGACGAGTGGGTCACCGGTGAAGAACCGATGACCGGTCCGCAACGCAGCTATGTACGCACGCTGGCCCAAGAGGCCGGTCGCGACCTGCCGGATAACTTGACCAAAGCCGAGGCGTCCCGACTCATCGACGAGTTGCAACAAGAGACGGGCCGTGGCGCCGGCTAGCCGGCAACTTCCACAGTGCGGGCGGAGGGACTCGAACCCTCACGCTCTTTCGAGCAATGGCACCTAAAGCCATCGCGTATGCCATTTCGCCACGCCCGCATGGCTAATCGATCGTACCGCTCGACGGTGTGACCTCGTGTCGGTGGTGCAACCTAGATTGGCTCTGGTACCGACGAAGGGCCCGTATTTGCGGCGCGCGGAAGCTCATCCGCAGCGTTCGATACCACTTCTCAAACAGGTCGGAAGACATCCTCGGCGTCCGTGGACCCGCCCGAGCAGACACTCCATTGCCGTGTACCGAAAATCGGCCGTGGCGAGGCTGGACGAGTTCATCGGACCGAAGGCTTAAGTAACCGCGCGGTACCGTCTTGGTGTGTCCACCACGCATCGTCGCAGGCCTGCGCTGATCGCCCTGGCGATCATCGCCGCCTGTGGGTGCCTGGCCCTGGGCTGGTGGCAATGGACTCGATTTCAATCGACGTCGGGCACTTATCAGAACCTGGGCTACGCGCTGCAATGGCCGCTATTCGCCTGGTTCTGCATCTATGCGTACCGGAACTTCGTCCGCTACGAAGACGCGCCGCCGCCGCCGCAAAACACCACGGCGCCAACCGAAATCCCCGCCGGACTATTACCTGAGCGAGCCAAACCCGCGCAACCGCCGGCTGACGATCCAGCCCTACGCGCGTACAACGCCTACCTGGCCCAACTCGCTAAGCACGATGCCGAGAAACAGAACAGGACCACCGCATGACCGCACCAAATACGCCCGACGCGCAGCAGGCGGCGTCGGTCTTTCCCGTCGAGAAGATCCGCACCGCACTGACCGCCTACCGCATCATGGCCTGGGCAACGGGCATCTGGCTCATCGCCCTGTGCGGGGAGCTGGTGTCGCACTTTGTCTTTCACCGCGAGATCCGCTGGATCGAAGTGGTGCACGGCTGGGTGTACTTCGTTTACGTGCTCGCTGCGTTCAATCTGGCCATCAAGGTCCGCTGGCCGATCGGCAAGACCGTCGGAGTGCTGCTCGCCGGCACCGTTCCGCTGCTGGGAATCATCGTCGAGCACTTCCAGACCCGCGACGTCAAAGGCCGCTTCGGGATCTAGCCCGGCGCCAGGGTCCGCAAAGCGGGCAGCAGCAGCGCCAGCGCGCGCCCACGATGAGACACCGCGTCCTTTTCCGTCGGGCTCAACTGCGCGGCCGTGCGATGGTCGCCGTCGGGCACGAACACCGGGTCGTAGCCGAAGCCGCCGTCGCCGCGCGGCGCACGGGCAATCCTTCCCGGCCACTCACCGCGCACCACCACCTCACCGGCAGCAGACACCAACGCGCACGCTGACACGAACGCCGCACCGCGCCGGTCGTCTGGCACGTCACGCATTTGCGCCAGCAGCAAAGCGGTGTTTGCGGCGTCGTCGCCGTGGGCGCCGGACCACCGAGCTGAGAGCACTCCGGGCATCCCATTGAGCGCCGCGACCTCCAGTCCGGAGTCGTCGGCGACACTGGCCAGACCCGTCGCGGTGAAGGCGTCGCGGGCTTTGGCCAGTGCATTCTCCTCGAACGTTGCGCCGGTTTCCGGCGCCTCGTCGAAGGCAGGAACGTCGTTTAGCGAGACCACCGACAGACCGGACAAGCCGGCTCCGTCCAGCACCCGCCGTAACTCGACCAGCTTCTTGGCGTTACGGCTGGCCACCAGCAGCCGGGTCAGCTGCCGAACGCCTTGGGCTGCGGGGCCCCTTCGGGCAGTTCCCCGGGATAGGGAAGGGCCAACGCCTCACGCTGCGCGGCGAACAACTTGTCGCAGGCGCCCAACGCCATGTCGAGCAACTTGTCCAAGGTGGAACGGGGAAACGTCGCGCCCTCACCGGTGCCCTGAACCTCGACCAACGTTCCGGTGTCGGTAGCCACGACGTTCATGTCAACTTCGGCACGGGAGTCCTCCTCGTACGGCAGATCGGCCCGGACCCGGCCGTCGACCACGCCGACACTGACCGCCGCGATCGCACACGACAACGGCCGGGGATCGGACAACTTCCCTGCCGCGGCCAGGTAGGTCACTGCATCGGCCAGGGCCACGTAGGCGCCGGTGATGGCGGCGGTGCGGGTGCCGCCGTCGGCCTGCAACACATCACAGTCGACCGCGATGGTGTTCTCCCCCAACGCCCTTAAGTCGATGCAGGCCCGTAGCGACCGGCCGACCAAACGACTGATCTCCTGAGTGCGCCCGCTGGGCCGACCCTTGATCGACTCGCGATCCGAACGGGTGTGGGTGGCCGACGGCAGCATGGCGTACTCCGCGGTTAACCACCCCAGGCCCGATCCCTTCCGCCACCGAGGCACTCCTTCGGTGACGCTGGCGGTGCACATGACCTTGGTGCGGCCGAACTCGACAAGTACCGAACCCGCCGGGTAATCGGTGAAACCCCGGGTGATGACCACCGGGCGAAGCTCGTCGTCGAGGCGACCGTCTTCTCGTTTGGACACGACGCCAACCCTAGCGACCGGTCTCCTCCGGCGGCGCATCGCTGGAAAACTTCTTGCGCTCCACTCCGACCCGTGTTATATAAAACCTATGCCGCAAGGCACAGATTAACTCAACCCCACGACACTAGATTGGAGAGTTGGAGGTGGCGACCATGCTGATGCGAACCGACCCGTTCCGTGACCTCGATCGCTTCACTCAGCAAGTGTTCGGGACTGCGGCCCGCCCGGCGGCCATGCCGATGGATGCCTGGCGCGAAGGTGAGGAATTCCTCGTCGAGTTCGATCTGCCCGGCATCGACGAGAATTCGCTGGATCTGGACATCGAGCGCAACGTCGTGACCGTGCGCGCCGAGCGTCCTGCGGTCGATCCAAGCCGCGAGATGTTGGCGACCGAACGCCCTCGGGGCGTCTTCAGTCGCCAATTGGTGCTCGGCGACAACCTCGACACCGAGCGGATCGACGCGTCCTACGAGGGCGGTGTGTTGCGGTTGCGAATCCCGGTGGCCGAAAAGGCGAAGCCGCGCAAAATTTCGATCACTCGCAACGGACACAAGGCAATCGACGCCTGATCGCCCGCGATCCCGGACGAGGTGGCCGGAATGACGCGCATGGGCACGGTGGCGGCGCCAGCGACGATTGACGCTGCGGCGTTGTTCTCCCTTGACCCCGACACCGCTGCGTTGGCCGCTGAGGTCGATGCCATTCTGTGCGCGGCGCTCGTCCCTTCCCGCCGGCCACCGACAGCACCGGTCATCGGCTGCGCCTTGACCAGAGCGCGGTCGACCGATCGGTTGGGCGGCGCCCTGGTCCGCCCGCGACGCGGACCGGCGCGGCACATCCGAGCGGTCCAGCGCGGCCCTCCGGGCGACCGACCAACGCCAGAAACAACAAGAGGAAAGGCAGGTGATGACATCACAGCTGGCCTAGCCGAGTGGCCCGCACCCCGGTTTCACGCCGCGAGCGCATGCTCTTTGCCCGAGCGCGCTACTGCCTAGCGAGGCGAGTCCGGGGGCGGGCACCCGGCGCACAATCGCAACGCTCAGCCCCGCCGCACCTCGAACGTCTCGTCGCACACCACAGCGTGCACGGGACCATCAAACTCCGCCTTGGCCTCGCTGATCACGTCTTCCCGAGAAGTCCAAGGCGGAATGTGCGTCAGCAGCAATTCGCGCACCCCGGCCTGCGCGGCGGCTCGGCCCGCCTCGGTGCCAGATAGATGCAGGTTCGGCGGGTGTTTGCTGGAGTGGGTCCACGACGCCTCGCAGAGAAAGACGTCGGCCCCGCGGGCCAGTTCGACCAGTTGGTCGCAGGTGCCGGTGTCACCGCTGTACACCAGCGTCGCTCCGCTGGGGTCGGTGATCCGCAGACCGAAGGATTCTGTCGGGTGCGCGACGATTCGTGGCAGCACGGTCAAGGCGCCCACGGTCACGGGTTCGCCGTCGACCCAGTGGTGAACGTCAAAGATGTCCGAGCAGTCATCGATCTCCCCGCCGTACGGAGAGGACGCCGCGCCCAGCCGCGACCAGGTGTCGCTCGGGCCGTACAACAACGCCTTACCTTGCGGACGTGACGGGTGATAGCGACGCCACACGAACAGACCCGGTAGGTCCAGGCAATGATCGGCGTGCAGGTGCGACAACAACACGTGCACGGACGAAGGGTCTGCGTGCCGTTGCAGCGCCCCCAATACACCGCCGCCGAAATCGATGACGATGGGCGGGGTGTCTGAAGCTCTCAGCAGATATCCCGACGCAGGCGAATCCGGACCCACCACGCTGCCCGAGCAGCCGAGTACGGTAATTCGCACGGACACTACTGTGCCATGCCCGATAGCACGATGGAGAAAACATCGCCGCTTTTACTGAGCACAATCATCGGCATACCTACTAGACGTTGGTGTGGTGAACGGGTTCAACGCCAGTGATGGCGGGGCCGAGGAAGCGCGACGCCAATCCTGTGAATGCGGCCGGGTCGCCGGTGGCTTCGAATAGGCGGGTCGCGGGTGCCGCATCATGGGGACGCAACAGGTCGGCTTCGGTCAGTACGCGCACGACTTGTTTCGCGGTCTCTTCAGCGCTGGAAACCAGCGTCACGTGGTCGCCCATCACCAATTGAATGAGCCCGGAAAGCAACGGATAGTGCGTGCACCCGAGCACCAGCGTGTCCACCCCCGCACGCTGCAGCGGCTCTAGATAACCCTCGGCCAGCCCCAGTACCTGGCGACCGCTGGTGACGCCGCGCTCGACGAAGTCGACGAATCGCGGGCAGGCGACCGCGGTGATCTCGGTGTCGCGGGCAGCGGCGAATGCGTCTTGATAGGCGTGCGAGGTGACGGTGGCGCGGGTACCGATGACTCCGATGCGGCCGTTGCGAGTGGTCGCTACGGCTCGACGCACCGCCGGCAGGATCACTTCGACGACCGGCACGTCATAGCGCTCCCGCGCATCGCGCAGGCACGCCGCCGACGCCGAGTTGCAGGCGATCACCAACACCTTGACGCCCCGACTGACCAGGTCGTCACCAATGGACAACGCATGCGCACGGATGTCCGAGATTGGGAGCGGACCGTACGGACCGTTGGCGGTGTCGCCGACGTAGATGATGTCCTCGTCCGGCAATTGATCGATGATGGCCCGCGCGACGGTCAGTCCCCCGACGCCGGAGTCGAATACGCCGATGGGGGCCATTGGTGACGTCATAGGTTGCCCGGCAGCGATCGGGTCGATCTTTTGCGTTCCCGGGCTTTGCGTTCTGGCGCGGAGAGCAAGTATGCCGCCACCACTCCGGCGAGCGCACCGCATAAATGGCCCTGCCATGACACCCCGCCGCATCTGCCGAAGACCGGCAATGCGCCCCAGAGGACACCGCCGTAGACGAACAAGACAACCAGCCCAATAACGATATCCCGCGCCCTTCGGACCAGGAATCCGAAGATCACCAGGAACGCGAGCCAGCCAAAGATCAGTCCGGACGCCCCGATGTGGTCAGTGGGACCACAACTACTGCCGATGTTGCCGATCAACCAGGTGCCGAACCCACCCAGGATCCACACGATCGCGGTGGCCCAGACGAACCGCGCCAAACCGGCCAGAGTCATCAAGAAGCCGAGAACCAGCATCGGCACCGTATTGGCAATCAAGTGCTGCCAGTTGGCGTGCAGCACCGGCGCGAAGATGATTCCCCACAGTCCGTCGGTGGTCAGCGGCCGGATGCCGTTGGCGTCGAGCCGGTTGCCGCTCAAATGGTCGATCAGTTCCACCAAGTAGAGCAGCGCGACGAAGGTGACGATGGTGGTCGCGCCGACCACCCAGCGCGACCGTTTCCCGGCCGGGTGTGCCGGTGATCGCGAGTGCCCTGTCGGGCCGGTCCTGCCCATAGTTGCCCTTCCAGAGCGTTTTCGGCGTATCCAGGCTACCGGCACCGGCGCCGGCGCAGAGACATCCGCCCGACGTCGCAAACGAGGACGCGCTCAACCACCCGCCACGGCGGGCAGGATGGTGACCGAGTCACCATCGGCGATCGCGGTGTCCAAGCCGCCGGAGAACCGAACGTCTTCGTCGTTGACGTAGATGTTGACGAACCGGTGCAGCTTGCCGGGAGAAGACTGGTCGATGAGCCGCTCGGAGATGCCCGAGTAGTTGGCCTCGAGGTCGGAGAGGACCGCCCCCAGCGTCTCACCGCTCGCCGAGACGCGCTTCTGGCCTCCGGTATGCGGCCGCAGGATGGTCGGTATGGACACGGTGACGCTCATGCGAACCTTTCGATCAGTACTGCTCGACGATAGCGACAGGTTCTTCGGTGACGGCACCCTCGACGATGCGGTAACTGCGCAGCTCGTGCCGGGCGGAGTCGCGGGTGGACACCAAGACGTAGTGGAGGTCGGGGTCGGCCGCCAGCGCGACGTCGGTGCGACTCGGGTACGCCTCGGTCGTGGTGTGTGAGTGATAGATGACCACAGGAACCTCGTCGGCATCGTCCATCGCGCGCCACACGGTCAACTGCTCCGCAGAGTCGAACCGGTACCGGCTCGCCGAGCGTTCGGCGTTGGTCATGGCGATGTGACGTTCGGGGCGGTCGGTGCCCTCCGGCCCGGCCAATAGGCCGCACGCTTCGTCGGGATGGTCGCGGCGCGCGTGCCCGACCATGGCCTCGACCAGGTCGGCGCGGACCACCAGCACCTCACGCGCTCCTTTCCACGAATGCTCCGGGCACCACGTCACGGTAAGTCGGTATTCCAGCCGCCGACTCGGCGGCGATCACTCCAACCAGGACCGCCCGCGCCAGGCAGTCCGCGGCGGCCGCACCGACCGCGGTGACCAGTTCGGTGTCGGGGGACATGGCGGCGGGCAGGTCCGCCGGCGGGGGCACCTCGACCGCTCCGGTGGCCAGCGCGAACACGGTGTCACCGTCCAACGCTGTGTGGGCCGGCCGAATGGTCCGCGCCAAGCCGTCGTGGGCGGCGATGGCCATGCGCCGGCACGCCGCCGGTCCCAACGCGGCATCCGTGGCGACCACACCGATCGTCGTGTTCAGGGCGCTCAGCTTGGACGGCAATTGGGCCAGCGTTTCAATCTCGGTTGCCGGCGGTGCCTGCAGCCCGAATTCTTTGCTGAGATGAGTCATCCAGGGCAGGCCGGTCACCGGATCGACCACATCACCGACGGAGTTCACGACAACAACCGCTCCGACGGTCACGCCGGACGTCAACGTCGTCGACGCGGTCCCGACGCCGCGGAAACCCTCAACGCCGCCCTGCGCAGTCTCCATGAGCCGGAGATCATCGAGGCTAAACGCGTTGCCGCTCAACAGCTTTTGGACACCGTGCCGGAAAATGGCGGCCGGTTCGAGCTGACCGAAGAGGCCGCCAATTCCTGGATCGCCGCGGTCAACGACCTGCGGCTGACCCTGGGGGTCATGCTCGACGTCGGCCCGCAGGGGCCCGAGCGGTTGCCCGCCGATCATCCGCTGGCCGCACACTTCGATGTCTACCAATGGCTTACCGTTCTGCAGGAGTACCTGGTGCTGGTGCTGATGGGGAACCGATCATCTTGATGGCGGCGCGATGAGTTCGATTGCCGACGTGGGCGGGATCCGCGTCGGCCACTTCCACCGGCTCGATCCCGACGCCGCCCTCGGCACCGGCTGGGCATGCGGGGTCACGGTGGTGCTTACTCCACCGGGAACGGTGGGTGCCGTCGACTGCCGCGGCGGTGCGCCCGGGACGCGGGAAACCGATCTGCTCGATCCGGCCAACAGCGTGCGTTATGTCGATGCGGTGTTGCTCGCCGGTGGCAGCGCCTACGGCCTGGCCGCCGCGGACGGGGTCATGCGCTGGCTGGAGGAACGCGAGCGCGGAGTGGCGATGGGCGACGGGGTGGTGCCCATCGTGCCGGGCGCGGTGATCTTCGATCTGCCCGTCGGCGGCTGGGGCTGCCGGCCGACGGCTGAGTTCGGCTATGCCGCGTGTGAGGCATCCGATGCACCCGCAGATGCGGGAGTCGCCGTCGGGACGGTCGGGGCCGGCTCATGGAGACTGCGCAGGGCGGCGTTGAGGGTTTCCGCGGCGTCGTGACCCAGCGGGTCGTCGTCGTCGGTC
>NZ_LZLE01000085.1 GCF_001673155.1 Mycobacterium sp. 1423905.2
TGGCGGGGATGCCCGATTGGCCGCGCTGCCCCCGCAACGCGAGCTACCGGCGCGCCGACGCGTAGGCTCAAGCGGTGGCCAAAGAGTTCTCGCGAATCGACGAGTCGCTGCGCGAGTTCATGCAAAACCAGGCCATGTTCTTCGTGGCCACCGCGCCGTCCGAAGGCGGCCGAATCAACCTGTCGCCCAAGGGCTATCGTGACACCTTCGCCGTCCTCGACGAGCACACGGTGGCCTATCTCGACTTGTTCGGCAGCGGGGTCGAGACCATCGCGCATCTGCGCGACAACGGGCGTATCACCCTCATGTTCTGCTCGTTCAGCCGCAATTCACGCATCCTGCGACTGTTCGGCACCGGCCGAGTCGTCCGCCCCGACGATGCCGAGTTCGTCGAGCTGACAACACATTTCGCCGGAGAGCACCCTGGCCTGCGGGCCGCGATCGTCGTCGACGTCGAGCGCATCGCCGACGCTTGCGGCTTTGCGGTGCCTTACTACGAACTCGTCGACGAGCGGCCGGTGCTCGACGCGCACCACGCCAAGGCGCCCACTGAGAAGTACGTCCGCGCGGTGCAACGCAATCAGCACAGCATCGACGGCCTGCCGGGGCTCGACCCCGACCATCCCCTGCCGCCTGCTCGCTGACCGTCCCCTCACCGCTTGAGCCTACGCGTCGGCGCGCCGGTAGCTCGCGTTGCGGGGGCAGCGCGGCCAATCGGGCATCCCCGCCATAGAAGTCCAACACGCGCGGGTCCATCACCCGCCGCCACAGCGGCGGAACCAGCGCCACCAGCACCATGGTGGCGTACCCGCTGGGCAGTTGCGGCGTCTCGTCGACATGCCGCAAGGCCTGGTAGCGGCGCAATGGGTTGGCGTGGTGATCGGAATGCCGTTGCAGGTGAAACAGGAAGATGTTGGCGACCACCGTGTTGCTGTTCCAGCTGTGCGCGGGACGCACGCGTTCGTAGCGGCCGCTGGGCAGCTTCTTTCGCCGCAGCCCGTAGTGCTCCATGTAGTTCACCGTTTCCAGCAAGCAGAAGCCGACGATCGCCTGTCCGAACAGCCAGGGCAGGACCACGGGCCGGAACCAGGCGGCGAGCACGGCGAATAACACGACGCTGAGCAGCCAGGCGTTGAGCACTTCGTTGTGCACGTTCCAGTGAGACCTGCCTCGGCTGCCGAAGCGATCTTTTTCCAGCCGCCACGCGGAGCGGATCCCGCCCGACACCGATCGCAGGAGGAAGGCGTAGAGGCTCTCGTGCAAACGTGCGCTGGCCGGATCTTCCGGAGTCGCAATCCGGACGTGGTGGCCACGGTTGTGCTCGACGAAGAAGTGTCCGTAGCAGGTCTGGGCCAGCGCGATCTTGGACAGGCGGCGTTCGGCGCGCGATCGGGTGTGCCCGAGGTCGTGGGCGGCATTGATGGCCAGCCCGCCGATGAGCCCCACCGTCATCATCAAGCCCAGCTTGTCAACCAAGCCCATGGAGACCCACCCGCCACCGGCCCACAGCCAACAGGCCAGCACCACCGATCCGTACTGATTCGGCAGGTAGAGGTAGGTGGCCCAGCGGTAGAACGGGTCGCTTTCCAGCCGAGCCAGCACGCTGTCGGGCGGATTGTCGGAGTCGCGCCCCACCACGTGATCGAGCACTGGGATCAGTCCGAACGCCAGCACCAACCCTGTCCACCAGAACGCTCGGACTCCGGTGGTCCACACCAGCAGCCAGGACGCGGAGACCAGAACCGGTACCGCCGCGCCGACGCGTAGGCTCAAGCGGTGGCCAAAGAGTTCTCGCGAATCGACGAGTCGCTGCGCGAGTTCATTCATAA
>NZ_LZLE01000086.1 GCF_001673155.1 Mycobacterium sp. 1423905.2
TGGCCCGCCGACGGCTTGCCGGCCGACGCCGACGCGGGGTTGCGGTATCTGGTGCACCGCGCCACGCAGCGCGCTGCTCAGACGTCCGAGGAGTAGCGGATTCCGCCGTCGGGCAGCGACACTCCCGGCCACACCCGCGCTCCGCGCAGCAGTTCGCAGCGCGCGCCGATGTCGGCGCCGTCACCGATCACGCCGTCGCGGATCAGCGCCCGCGGACCGATCCGCACGCCGAAGCCGATGATCGAGCGCTCGATCACGCTGCCGGCTTCCACCCTCACCCCGTCGAAGATCACCGCGCCGTCCAGTCGCACCCCGGGGCCGATCTCGGCACCCCGTCCGACCACCGTGCCGCCGATGAGCACCGCGCCGGGGGAAACCGCGGCGCCGTCGTGCACCAACTGCTCGCCGCGGTGGCCGTGCAGGGCCGGCGAGGGCGCGATGCCGCGGACCAGGTCGGAAGATCCGCGCACGAAATCCTCCGGGGTGCCCATGTCGCGCCAATAGGTGGCGTCGACGTAGCCGCACACCTTGACGTCGTCGGCCGACAGCAGCATGGGGAACACCTCGCGCTCCACCGACACCTCGCGACCGCGCGGGATGCGGTCGATGATGTGGCGGGCGAAGACATAGCAGCCGGCGTTGATCTGGTCGGTCGGCGGATCCTGCGTCTTCTCCAGGAAGGCGGTGACCCGGCCGTCGGCGTCGGTGGGCACGCAGCCGAACGCCCGTGGATCCCCGACCCGCACAAGGTGCAGGGTGACGTCGGACTGATGTTCGTGGTGGAAGTCCAGCAGCTGACCCAGATCGGCGCCGGAGAGCACATCACCGTTGAACACCAGCACCGTGTCGTGGCGCAGCTTGCCGGCCACGTTGGCGATCCCGCCGCCGGTCCCCAGCGGATTCTCTTCGGTGACGTACTCGATCTGCAGGCCCAGCTTGGACCCGTCGCCGAACTCGGCCTCGAACACCTCGGCCCGATACGACGTGCCCAGGATCACGTGTTCGATGCCGGCCGCGGCAATCCGCGAGAGCAGATGAGTCAGGAACGGCAGCCCGGCGGTCGGCAGCATCGGCTTGGGCGCCGACAGGGTCAGCGGCCGCAGCCGGGTGCCTTTGCCGCCCACCAAGACGACCGCATCGACTTGCTTGGTGCCCACGTCAGTGCCGCCCTTCTGCCAGGTTCAGGTCGCGGCGCACCTTGCGCAACTCCCGGCGCACCATCAGCCGGGAACGCACCGCCAGCGATCCGCGCAGCATCCAGCGCAGCGGGGCGTGTCGCCAGCCGGCATGCCGATCCGCCAGGAAGATATAAGTACTGCGGTGATGAGCGGCCAGGTGACTGGCCGGGTCGCGGCCCGTCGAGTGGCCCTTGTGGTGCAGCACCTCCGCCGACGGCACGTACACCGAAAGCCAGCCCGCTCTGCCCAGCCGATCGCCGAGGTCCACGTCCTCCATATACATGAAGTATCGCTCGTCGAACCCGCCTACCTGCTGAAACGCTGACCGACGGACCAGCAGGCACGACCCCGACAGCCAGCCCACCGGCCGTTCGGTGGGCTCCAGGCGCTCCTGCCGGTAGGCCGCCGTCCACGGATTTCTGGGCCAGACCGGCGCCAGCACGGCGTGCATGCTGCCGCGAATCAGACTGGGCAGGTGCCGCGCCGACGGATAGACCGACCCGTCGGGGTCGCGGATGAGCGGACCGAATGCGCCCGCCCGCGGCCACCGTTCGGCCGCCTCCAGCAGCGCATCGATGCTGCCCGGACCCCATTGCACGTCGGGATTGGCCACGATGACCCAGTCCGACGTCCACGGCTGGTCGGCCAGCGCGTCGAGTTGGGCCACGGTGCGGTTGACCGCGGTCCCGTAGCCGAGGTTGGCCCCGGTCGGCAGCAGTCGCACGTTGGGATAGCGCTCGACGGCGGCCTGCGGGGTTCCGTCGGTCGAGCCGTTGTCGGCCAGCAGCACGCCGACCGGGCGATCGGTGGCCAGCGACAGCGACGCCAGGAAGCGCTCCAGGTGCGGCCCCGGCGAATAGGTCACCGCAACCACCGGCAGGACGTCAGTCACGCGTAGAGGGTAACGCTCACTTCGCGGCGGCTTCGTCGGCAGCCGCAAGCGCAGCGACAAGTGCACTGCGCCAAGGCCGTAGCGGCGTGAGACCGGCCGCTGCCCAGGACCGCCCGGACAGCGCCGAGTACGACGGGCGCGACGCCGGCCGCGGGAACTCGTCGCTGCTGACCGGGTGCACGCGTTGCGGGTCCGCGCCGCTCTCCTCGAACACCGCCTGCGCCTGCCCGAACCGGGACACCGCGCCCTGGTTGGCGGCGTGCAACAGCCGCCCCCGGGCGGCGCCGTCGGGCAGGGAGTCGGCGAGTTCCAGCAGCGCCACGGCCAAGTCGGCGGCGTAGGTCGGCGAGCCGGTCTGGTCGTCGACCACCTTGATCGGACCGTCGCCGGCGGCCAGTCGTTGCATGACGGCGACGAAGTCCTTGGTGGCGCCCCCGGTATAGACCCAGGCGGTGCGCACCACGACGGCCTGCGGCAGCACCGAGCGCACGGCGTGTTCACCGGCCAGTTTGCTGCGGGCGTAGGCCCCCTGGGGCGCGGGGGTGTCCTCGGGTTCGTAGGGCCGGGGCTCGGCGCCGCCGAAGTCCCCGTCGAAGACATAGTCGGTCGAGACGTGAATGAACTCGGCGCCGACGCGTCCGCAGGTGCGCGCAAGGATCTCCGGGCCGGTGACGTTGACGGCGTTGGCGCCCGCTTCGTCGGTTTCCGCGCCGTCGACGTCGGTGTAGGCCGCGCAGTTGACCACTATGTCGCCGCCTGCGATGAAACTCGCGGCAGCCGCTGGGTCGGTGATGTCCCACTGTGCGGAGGTCTTGGCCACGAAGTCGCGGCCCTGGCGGTCGGCGAGCCGCACCAGATGGCCGCCCAACTGGCCGCCCGCACCCGTGATCACGATCCTGCGCGACATGGGTTCGAGTCTGGCACGCCGGGCCTGGCTACCCGGAAAGCGGCTGTGACACAAGTAGCCTACAGTGATGCCTGTGCAACGTGTGGTTCGTGCGCTTGCCACCGCATTGACCCTCGCCGTCGTCCTCGGCACCGGAGTCGCGTGGACCAACGTCAAGTCATTCCAGGACGGCATCTTTCACATGTCGGCGCCGTCGCTCGGCCACGGCGCCGACGACGGCGCGATCGACATCCTGCTGGTGGGCCTGGACAGCCGCACCGACGCACACGGCAACCCGCTGACCGCCGAAGAACTGGCCACCTTGCGGGCCGGCGACGAAGAGGCCACCAACACCGACACCATCATCCTGGTGCGCATCCCCAACAACGGGAAGTCGGCGACGGCCATCTCGATCCCGCGTGACTCCTACGTCCAGGCGCCGGGACTGGGCAAGACGAAGATCAACGGCGTCTACGGCCAGACCCGGGAAGCCAAGCGGACCACCCTGGTCAAGGCCGGCGCCTCGGCCAACGAGGCCGCCGCGGCGGGCACCGAGGCAGGACGCGAGGCGCTGATCAAGACGGTGGCCGAC
>NZ_LZLE01000087.1 GCF_001673155.1 Mycobacterium sp. 1423905.2
TCGAACGGCCGGCGCAGGTCAGCGCTACCGCCGCGGGCGTGCGCGCCACCTGCGCGGCCCACAGCGCGGGAATCGACAGGCCGGTGGATGCGGGCCGCGTCAGCGCCGCCCGGTTGCCCCAAACATCAAGTGCCGCAGCCTCTGTGTCGTCGACCTGCGCGATCGTTGCCAACCGGCGTCCCGGTTCGGCCGTCATCGTATCCAACACCCGACGGAACCGACTGGTCAGCGCCTCGATGCTCGCGGCGTCGAACACAGTGGTGGCGAACTCGATTCGGAGCCCGAGTTCCTTGCCGGGCAGCCCGAGGAGGGTAAGGGGGTAATGCGTCGATTCCCGGCTGGTGACCTTGGTGATGGTCAACTCCGGAGTTTCTGTCATGGCATGGCGGTCGATCGGATAGTTCTCGTACACGAACAAGGTGTCGAACAGTCTCTCGTGCCCACTGAGACGGTGAATCTCGTTGAGCCCCAGGTGCTGATGCTCCAGCGTGTCGTTGTGCAACCGGCGCAAGCTGTCCACCAGGTCCGCAACGGTGCTGGCCGGCGTGACCCTCGCGCGCACCGGCACGGTGTTGACCAGCAGGCCCACCATCGACTCGGCATTGGTCAACTCGGGTTGCCGACCCGAGACCGGGACGCCGAAGGCGACGTCCGGCCGGCCGGTCAACCCCATCAGCACCTGCGCCCAAGCCGCCTGCAGCACGATGTTGACGGTGGTGTGACACGAGCGCGCCAACTCGTTGACCGCACGCGTGGTCTGCTCGGACAGATTAAATGAGGTGGCACCGCGCGAGCCCAGCCCTAATCGGTCCGACGAGCCGACCAGTGTCGGAACGTCGAAGCCAGCCAACACGTTTCGCCACACCGCTTGCGCAGCCTCGACGTCTCGATCGGCCAGCCACGTCACGAACCGGCGATACGACGCCGGGGCAGGCAGCCGCTGCCTGTGGTAACCGGCGAAGATCTCCCGCAACAGGATCGGCATCGACCAGCCGTCGACCACGATGTGGTGATTGGTCAGGACGAGCCGGTACTGCGCGGCGCCGGTGCGCAGCAGAGCCGCTCGAAACGCCGGCGCGCCGGCAAGGTCGCAGACCGCGGCTCGTTCGGCCGCGCTGACCCGTCGTAGCTCCGCCTCGACGTCGGCGTCGGCGTCCAGCTCCACATACCGCCATCCGGCGACAGCATCGGCCGGGATGATCTGGACTGCCTCCTGCGCCCGGAACCGGGCCACCAGGTTGGGGTGCCGGGCGATCACCGTCTGTACCGCGTCCCTCAGCCGCTCGGGGTCGAGCGCGCCGGTGAGCATCAACTCCAGCTGAACGGCATAGACATCGTCGCCGCCCGGGGCGGTGCTGGCGTGGAAAAGCAGCCCCTGCTGCATCGGGGTCAGCGGCAGGATGTCGGTGAGCCGGTATTGCCGTTGCAAGTCGTCAATCTGCTGCTGGCTCAACCGCGCCGGGACGATATCGGAGGGCGTCAGTCCGCCTCCACCGGATCGGACGTGCGCGCAGATGCCGCGCAACGCGTCCAGCCATAGCCCGCTGAGCCGGGCGATCCCCGCACCGTCCACGGCCGACGGCGCCCACGTCCAGGTGGCATGCAGCTGTGGGCCGGCGCCGGTGTCCACGGTGGCGGCGGTGAGGTCCACGGTGTGCATCAGCGGCAAGGCGACCGCGGCGGCGGTCAGCGAGGCGCCTTCGTGGCAGATCCGCCAGCCGTCCGCCACAGCGTGGCCGTTTGCGCCGAGGCGTCCCAGATAGTTGAAGCCGATCGTCGGATCCGATTTGGGCAACTCGACGTCGGGGTTGAGGTAGCGCAACATGCCGTAGGTCACGCCGTCGGGCAGGGCCCGGAGTTGCTCCTTGACGTCCTTGACCATGTCCCCCAGGGCCGGTTCACCGGCGACCACCTGCGCCCACGACAACCCGCCCACCGCCATGGCCACCGGGTACTTGGCGGTGAACCAGCCCACGGTGCGCGAAAGGTCAACGCCGTCAATCAGATTCTCGTTGCGGCCATGGCTTTCCACGTCGATTCCGATCGGCGCGCCGCCGCTTCCCAGAAACTCTGCGCACGCGAGCCCAAATGCGATGAGCAAGATGTCGTGTACGCCGGCGTGGAAGGCTGCGGGCACCTCGCCCAGCAGCAAGCCGGTGGTTTCGGCGTCGAGTGCTGCCGATAGCCGTCCGGCGCTCAAATAGGTGTCCACGGCGGGCTGCACGGCCGGGAGTGCGGTGGGGTCGGCGGCGGCCACCTGTCGCCAGTCGTCCGCCTGCGCTACCACCGCTGCGGCGCGCGCCTGCTCATTTAGCAGGGCGGCCCACCGCTGGAAGGAGGTGCCGGTAGCGGGCAACGCCACCGGCCGTCCGGCTCGATGCTGCGCCCACGCAATGTTCATGTCTTCCAGCAGGATTCGCCATGACACGCCGTCGACGGCCAAGTGGTGGATCATCAGTACCAACTGGCCGGCCGACGCCACCCACAAGCCGCTGACCATCGCGCCCGCGGCGGGATTCACTCGCGCCCGCGCGGCGGCCAGCGCCTCCTCGGACAAAGCGTCCACCGCCTGCACGCAGCTGCTGGCAGCGACCGAATTGTCGGGCACCCGCAGCGACCATCCCCCGGCGCCGTCGTCGTCGACGCGTAACCGCAGCATGGCGTGCCGATCCAGCAGGGCCTGCAGCACGGCCACCACATCGATCTCGGTCACCCCGTCGGGCGCCTGCACGACCACCGTCTGGCTGAACTGCTCGGTCGGGCCGTCCACGCTACGTAGCCAACGCATGATCGGGGTGGGCAGCACCGGCCCGAGACCTTCGTCGATGACGGTGTCCGCGTGGTCGGCCGTGCGGGCCACCCGGGCCAGCCCGGCTACGGTCTGCTCGACGAAGATGTCGCGCGGGCGGCAGATCACCCTGGCTGCCCGTGCCCGCGCCACCACTTGCATCGACAGGATGCTGTCGCCGCCGAGTTCGAAGAACGATTCGTCGACTCCGACCCGTTGCAGCCCCAAGACTTCCGCATAGATGCCGGCCAAGATTTCTTCGATCGCGGTGGCCGGGGCCTGATAGCGATCGGCGTCCTGGAATTCCGGTGCCGGCAGGGCACGTAGGTCGAGCTTGCCGGAGGAGGTCAGCGGGACCGCGTCGAGCACCACGATCTGGGCGGGCACCATGTATCCGGGCAGCCGCTCGCTCAAGCGCTGCCGTACGGCGTTGAGCTTAGTGGTGGCGTGCGGGTTGTTGGCGTAGGCGGTGTGCTGCAGCGCCGACGCCGCAGGCAGGTAGACGTCGGTGAGCGGCTCGCCGTGGCTGTGCAAGACCGCGTCCAGCGTGCCGGGTTCGGCGCCCCAGGTGACTGCAACGCAGTATCCGAAGGTTTCGCCCAGGCGGTGCAATTGCTCCGGAGTGACGGCGGATTCGGCAGGTTCGTCGACGAGCGGCATCCCGGCGGCCAAAGCCTGTTCGTGGCGGACGTCGGTGATCAATCCAGCGCGTGGAATTCCGGTGACCCGCAGGGCGTCGGGAAGCTGGGATTCCAATTGGGTTCGCAACTCGCTCCAGCCGGTCCAGTCCCAGCTGGGTATGTGGGCCAGCGTCGTGACCGGTGTAGGCGCTTTGTGGACGACGACGTCGTAGCGGTATCGGTTGAGTTCGTTGTCGGCCGAGCCGCGTTTGACTTGAATGTCGAGTCCGGCGACGGCTGGGTGGCTCGCGGCCCATGTGGTGAAAAACTCAGGCGCCAAGAGCAATTCGGACTCGGTGTGGGTGGCGCGCAAGACGCGTTGGCGGATCTCGTCGAGTTCGGTGGAGTGAGCCATTGCCACGCCGGTCTGAAAAGCTCTATGCAGGTGGTTGTTCCGGACGTCGCCAAGGAACAGCGCCCCGCCGGGGGCAATTAAGTCCAGGACGCTGTCGATGAGTCCGCGCAGATATGCCGCGTTGGGAAAGTACTGGACGACCGAGTTCAGCACGACGGTGTCGAAGTATCGCTGCGGCAATCCATCGGTGACGTGAGCAGGTTGGGCCCGCAGTTCAACTCGGTCACGCCACGGAATGTGCGCCAGCGTTCGCGACAAGGAGTCGATCGCCACCGGCGACATGTCGGTGGCCACATAGTGTTCGCAGCGCGGCGCGATCTGTGACAACACCAGCCCAGAGCCCACGCCGATCTCCAACACCCGGCGCGGCCGCAGCGCCATGATCCGCTCCACCGTGGCCGCCCGCCACTCCTGCATCTCCTCGAGGGGGATCGGCTCACCGGTGTAGCTGCTGTTCCAGCCCCGGAAGTCCATCCCGAAGGCAGTCACGTCGTCTTGCGCGCCGTACAGGTCGTCGTAGAGGTGTTGCCACTGGTCGACGATCTCTTCGTCGTACCCGGCACCGGGAGTGAGGGTGACGTATGCGACGAGGCTGGCGCCTCCGGTCGCGTTGTGGTGCACGGTCGCAACCGCCTGGTCGACCTCCGGGCAAGCCAGCAACGTGTTTTCGATCTCGCCGAGTTCGATGCGGTACCCGCGCAGCTTGACTTGCTCGTCGGCCCGGCCCACATAGCGCAGTTGCCCGGCGGTGCCCCAGGACACCAGATCACCGGTGCGGTACATGCGCGCGCCGGGCATCCCGAAGGGACACGCCACGAACCGCGCCGCGGTCAATCCCGCGCGCCGCACGTAGCCCAGGCCCACGCCGGCACCGGCCACATACAATTCGCCGACGACGCCCGGCGGCACCGGACGCAACCAGCCGTCCAAGACGAAGAACCCAAGATGGGTTAGCGGCGAGCCAACCGGGCTGTCGTGGCCGTCGGTGTCGGCGGCGACGATTTCGCGCAGCGAGGCGTGCACGGTTGTCTCGGTGGTTCCGTACAGATTGAGCAGACGGGTGTCGGGGTGGCGGTCCAGCCAGGTCCGCAGCCGTTGCGGTTGCAGCGCTTCGCCGGCGAAGAGCACCGCCTCGAGCTCCAGCTGCCGGGTGGGTGATAACGAGTCCGCGGTTTGGAGCGCAGAGAACGCCGACGGTGTCTGGCTCAGCACGCTGACGTGTTCGGCGACGAGCAGAGAGTGGAAGTCTTCCGGCGACCGGGCCACCGACTCGGACACCACGACCAGCCGGCCTCCGCTGAGCAGCGCCCCCCACATTTCGAAGACCGACACGTCGAACGCCAGAGAGTGCCACTGTGACCACACCGCCGCATCGGGCAGTTGGTCGCGCAGCGACGCCAGCAGTTCGGTGACGTTGCGATGAGCGATGGCAACACCTTTGGGGACACCGGTGGTACCCGAGGTGTAGATGAAGTAGGCGATGTTCTCCGCCGACGGACTCGGTAGAGGCGTGTCGGAGCATTGGGAAGTAGCGGGCTCGTCGACGGCGATAACCGGCAGATCGTTGCCGCCCCACCGGCCGGACGATGCTGCGGTGGTGACGACGGCGACCGGGGCGGCGTCGGCGAACATGAATTCGATGCGCGCGGCCGGCAGGCCCGGGTCGATCGGCAGATAGGCCGCCCCGGTCTTGAACACCGCCAGGATCGCCACGACCGCCTCGGCCGACCGCGACATCGGGAGCGCCACCACCGA
>NZ_LZLE01000088.1 GCF_001673155.1 Mycobacterium sp. 1423905.2
ACCGAAGACAATGTTGCGCCACGCCTGCGCGATGCCCTCCGACCCTGATGCACACGCCGAGACGAAGGTGTTGACCCCGGCCTTGGCGCGCCGTTCCAGGCCGACTGCAGCGGCGGGACCGTCTGGCATGTACTTCTGCACCGCGAACGGCGAGACCGCTTCGATGCCGCGCGCACGCATGTCGTCGTAGCTGAACACCATCTCCTCGGCGGAGCCAAGCCCGGTTCCGACGGACACCATCAGGCGGTTGCTGTCCACCTCCGGCGATCCCGCGTTCTCCCACACCCTGCGGGTCAACACCGTCGACATCCGCTGCAGGTAGCCCATGCGACGCAACTCGGCCTTGGTCAGCTGGCTGTCGAATTCCTCCAACAGGTGACCACCGATGCGAACGGGCAGGTCGAATTGCTCGACGAAAGGATCGTCAAGGACCCGGATACCACTTTGCGAGTCGAGCAACATCTTCCATGTGGTTTCCATGTCAGGTGCCAGCGCAGTGGTCATAGCCATACCGGTCACGACCACATTCGGAAATGCTTTTCCGGTAACTAATTCGGTCATCGGTCTAGCCATATTCCTTTCATTTTCACAATCGGTGCGCGCGCACACGGCTCCCGTCCCATGAGGCGCAAAGACTTAGTTGTGCGGTCAATCGACAGCTGCGAGGGACGTCGTCAGGGCGAGTGGCGGGCAGCGCATCGCTGCCTCATCGCCTCGGCTGTTAATAGAACCTTAAGAAGCATACCGTCAATCGGCACCAGAACCGACGCAGCGGCCGATCAACGGCCACGTCGTGCCCGCCAGTCGAGCATTCCGCCCGCTGCCAGATGTGCGCCAAGTCACAAAATTAGGTGCCGCGCGGCCTGTTCGCATGACGCCCGGTGACCTCGGCCTTTACCCTGATCCCGTGAAAAGCAAGCAGGTGCCCGGCGGGGTGGTCCATGAGCTGCCTGCAGATTTGCACGAGGCGCTGGTAGGCAATTCGACGGCACTTGCCGCCTGGGAGGACATCACTCCGCTGGCGCGCAATGAATTTATCTGCTGGGTCGAAGACGCCAAGCAGGCCAAGACACGGCAACGCCGCATTCGCCGGACCCAGGAAGAACTCGAAGAAGGCAAGCGCCGGCCGTGCTGCTGGCCCGGGTGCAAGCATCGCGAGCGCACCGGCAAGTAGCCGCTACTCAACGAGGGGATTGAGGGTGCGAAGACGAGGCGGACCGTCGCGTTCCGCGGGTGCGCGGCTGGCTTCTTGCTTGGTGCTAACGTCCTGCCTCGCGCTCGCGAGCTGTGACACGGTCGTCTCCGGCACCCCGAAAGCTGTCCCCCGCGGACCTGCCACGAGCGGCCCGATCTATCCATCGCAGCTGGAGGATTTGCTGATGCCCTCCGGATCGTTCTCGGTAGTTCCCGATAGCCCGATGACCGAAGAAGACATGCAGTCCGCCTTATTCGTCGCAGCCGATCCGGCCCAGTGCCATGGCGCCGTCGCGTTCGGCCGCTTCCCCCTGTTCCCGGCGACCTATACCGGCCGCGAGGCACGTACCCAGCAAGACCATGTGCGCGATCAACACCAGCTGCTGGAAGTCTCGGCGACCTATCCCAGCAATTTCAACGCCGCAGCGTTTCTCGACTCGGTGCGCAGCACCGTGTCGGGTTGTCAGCGTGCCGTCACCGCCTGGGGCGACAACGGTCGAGGCATGACGGTGAACCCGACGCCGTTGGTCTCCGGTCCGCCGGAGGTCGCCCAGTGGGCTACGAATTTGGCTGGACAGCAATGGTTTTGTGACTTCGCCGTCATCGCTAAGGCCAATGTGGTGTCGGAGATGGTCACCTGCTCCCCCGACCGATCCGTCGACATCCTGGCGTTGATCTCCAAGCGGCTGAAGAAGATCAATGACCTGCTCGACGCCAGATCGTGACGGCCCGCTCAGTCCCTGACGAGATTGACATCGGTGTCTCGTTGTCGGCCGCTTGGCCGGCGCTCCGGCGTTCATTGCCTTCCGGCGCCACTCGCGCGATCCGCGACTCGATGTCGTAGGGCACGATGATGGCCGTAGCGCCCCGAATGCGGCTGACGGCCCGCGCCATCTTGTCCGCGGTGCGGTCGTGCAGGAGGCGACCTAACAGCGGCGAATAGGTCCGACGCGGCAGGAGCACCGTGACTTTGGCCTCCGGGTGATCTCTGAGCACCTGAGACACCAACTGGTGTGCTGCCCGGCTGAGGTGACGATCCGGGCAGTCGACGACCCGCAACGGGGTCTCGTGTTCGAAGCGCTGCCAGCGCTGTTGAAGCCCTGCCGCGTGGTCTGCGTCGATCACGAAGTGAACGGCGCTGAGTTCGTCGGCGTGCAAACCGTTTCCGTAGCGCAGTGCTTCGATTTCGGCGAGGTCCACCGAATCCACGAAGACGAGCACCCGTAGTCGGGGATGGCGCGCGAGATCCGGACGCTCGGTGTGCGACATCTCCAGCACCGATGCCTCCGCCCGGTACTTCTGATTGAGCCGCATCAAACCGAGTACCAGCGCGGGGAACACCACAGCGATGAGCCAGGCGCCTTCGGTGAATTTCGCTACCACGAAGATGCCCACCACGAACGTCGACAAAATACCCGCCGACAAGTTGACCGCCAGCTTGCGCCGCCACCCCTCATGGCGGTGAATCAGGTGATGCTTCGTCATGCCGTAACCGGCCATGGCGAACCCAGTGAATACACCGATGGCGTAGAAGGGCACCAACGTGGTGACCGATCCCTTGGTGATGATCAACAACGTCACCGACAACGCGGTCAAGGTGAGGATGCCGTTGGAAAACACCAGGCGATGACCACGTTTGGTCAGTGGTCGCGGCAAGAACCGGTCCTCGGCAACGAAACTCGCCAACGCGGGAAACCCGTTGAAACTGGTGTTGCAGCCGGTGAACAGAATGGCAGCGGTGGAGGCTTGCACCAGGAAATATAAGGCGTTTCCGATTACCCCGTGGCCGAAGACAACACGGGCGATCTCCGACAGCATGGACGGGTACTCACTCAGATACGGAGTCGCATGCGTGACATGAGCCAGCCAGGCGACTCCCGCCAGCAAGAAGCCGAGGACACAAGCCATCCGCGTCAGCACCCGCCGCGCGTTGGCCCCTTCGGGCTTGCGGAAGGTGTTGATGGTGTTGGAAATTGCCTCCAGGCCGGTCAGCGAGGTACCGCCGTTGGCGAACGCGCGAAGGACAACCAGCACTGTCGCACCCATCACCAAGCCGCTTCCTTGGTGCACCGGTACTGCGCCCACGATTCGTTGCGGGTCGTATTTCGGCAACCCCCAGACCATTTCACGCACCAAACCGGTCACGATCGTCAGCGTGATCATGCAGACGAAGAAGTACGTCGTGACGGCAAACGCCCGACCCGACTGGCGTAGACCGCGCAAGTTGGCAACGCACATCAAAAGGACCACAGCCACCGTGATTTCCAAGTGATACGGCCGCAAAGGCGGGATGGCCGAAACTACCGCAACCGTCCCGGCTGCCGGCTGCACCGCCACGGTGACCACGTAATCGATCAGCAACGCCGCCGCAGCGATCTGCGCCACCCGCGGTCCGAAGTTGTCCCTGGCCACCATGTATGCGCCGCCCGCGCGGCTATACGTCATGACCACCTGGCGGTATGACGCGGTGACCAACACCAGGATCAGCAGCACCACGCCCGTGACCGGCAGTAATAAGGCGAACGCGGCCATGCCGGCGGCGGGCAGCAGTTCGATCATGATCTGTTCGGGACCGTAGGCGGTCGAGGAGATCGCGTCCGGGGAAAGTGCGCCCAGCGCAATTCGATTGGACAACCGCTCGGAGTCAAGCTGGTCGGTGGTCAGCGGCTTGCCCAGGAGCAGCCGCTTGCACTTATCGGTCAATGACGGCGGTATCCCGCCGACCGATGTCGCCATAACGCATCACTTCCTCAGTCTTAACGAAATGTCATGTGCGGCAGGCGACATGGCACAGGCCAGCCGGCATGAATTATTGAACCTGTCGCGCAGGCTGGGATGTCATCCCGCGCGGGTTGCCTCCGCGATCCGGGACTCGATGTCGTAGGGCACAATCTGCGCCGTCGCCCCGGGAATGCGGCTGACGGCGCGGGCTATTTTGTCCGCGGTTCGGTCGTGAAGCAAGCGACTCACCAACGGTGAGTAGGTGCGACGGGGCAACAGCACCGTCACCTTGGTGTCCGGATGATCGTTGAGCACATCGAAAATCAGTTGGTGCGCGGCGCGGCTCAGGTGACGATCGGGACAATCGACCATCCGCAGCGCAGTCTCGTGCTCGAAGTGATCCCAACGCTGCTGCAACCGCTCGGCTCGCAGCGCGTCGATCACCAGGTGCACGGCGGTGAGATCGTCGGCATGCAGGCCGTTGCCATAGCGCAATGCCTCGATTTCGGCGAGGTCGACGGCGTCGACGAAGACGAAGACCCGGTGCTGCGTATAACGGGCGACAGTGGGCCGCTCACTGTGTGAAACCTCGAGAACGGACGCCTCCGCACGGTACTTCTGATTGAGTCGCATCAAGGCGAACACCAGCACCGGGAAGACAATCACGATGAGCCATGCACCTTCGTCGAACTTGGCTACCGCGAAGATACCCACCACGACGGTGGACAGGATTCCTGCCGACAAGTTGACTGCGAGCTTGGCTCGCCAAGCCGGGCCGCGTTGCCTGAGATGGTATTTCGTCATGCCGTAGCCGGCCATCGAGAAACCGGTGAATACGCCGATTGCATAGAACGGGACCAGCGCGTTGACCGATCCGCCGGTGATGACCAGCAACGCTACCGACAATGCGGTCAGGGTAATGATGCCGTTGGAGAACACCAGGCGATGGCCCCGCTTCATGAGCGGGCGCGGCAGGAACCGATCTTCTGCGACAAAGCTCGCCAACGCCGGGAAACCGTTGAAACTGGTATTCCCACCGGTGTACAGGATCGCTGCGGTCGACGCCTGCAGAAGGAAGTAGAGAACGTTGCCAATGATCCCGTGCCCGAACACCACCCGGGCGATCTCGGATAAGACCGACGGGTACCCGTCGACGTACGGTGTGGCGTGAGTGACGTGCGCCAGCCAGGCCACCCCGGTGAGCAGGAATCCGAGAATGCCAGCCATGATCGTCATCACTCGGCGAGCATTGGGCCCCTCGGGTTTACGCAGACTGCTGACCGTGTTGGAGATCGCCTCGACTCCGGTCAGCGAGGATCCTCCATTGGCGAACGCGCGCAACAGGATCAACACGGTTGCGCCCATCACCAACCCGTTGCCCTGGTGAACGGGCACCGCGCCGGCGATGTGTTCTGGATCGTAGGTGGGCAGGTTGCCGAACAGCTCACGTGCCACACCGATGAGGATCATGCCGGCCACCATGACCACGAAGGCGTAGGTGGGCACGGCGAAACGAACGCCGGCTTCTCGCAGCCCACGCAGATTGGCGAAGCACATCAGTATGACCATCCCCACCGTGATGTCCAAGCTGTAAGGGCCCAAGACAGGTAGCGCGGAGACGACGGCGACTGTCCCAGCGGCGCACTGCACCGCCACGGTGACCACGTAGTCGATCAATAACGATGCGGCTGCGATTTGCGCCACTCGCGGCCCGAAGTTTTCCCGGGCCACCACATAGGACCCGCCGGATCGGGTGTAGACCATGACGACCTGGCGGTAGGACGCGGTAACCAACACCAGGATCAGCAGGATGACACCGGTGATGGGCACCAGCAGCGCGAACGCGGCCATGCCGGCGGCGGGTAATAGTTCAATCAAAATCTGTTCGGAGCCATAGGCCGTCGACGAAATCGCGTCGGGTGAAAGCACGCCTAACGCAACCGGATTCGACAGTCTTTCATGCTGGAGCTGATCAGTGATCAACGGCTTGCCCAGGAAGCTTCGCTTGCACAGGTCGGAGAACGAAGACCACTCTTTCGGGTTCTCAGCCAAAGTCGTTGCCACTGAATTACATTCCTTCCCCCCAAGCCTATGACGTCGCCGAAAGCCTAGCCGCAAACGATATGTCAACGCCTTGCCCGAAGATGTCTGTCAGAAAGTTGCCAGGAGCTTCCCATGAACCCTTGATATGGATGTAACAAAGTAGCGAGACCGTAGAAACAAGAAACCTGCCGAGCCGCCCTTGTCACCGGCATAGTGCCGCACAGCAGGTGCTGGCTCGATCATGACGCTCGTCAAGCTCAGGCCAATACGCTTGTCAATGAGTGTCTTTCGATGTAGACACGGCCGACCAACTGGTTCAGCCACGTTTAACCGTGGACATCGAGCTGACGGCAGCGATCTTCGTTGCCGACCAGAGGAGGGGAGTTCATGGCACATGAGAAGGGCTGTGTAACAGCACGATTTGTTCGGTCGGCCTCACCGCAACAGTTATTTAATTGCGTAAGCGCAACATTCGGCAATGGCTCGCGCACGCTCGATGCAACTTTCTCGAAGGGGTGAGCTTTATGCACCAACACGTGATCGTCAGCGGTGACGACGCGCTGGCGACGACGATTATCGAGGAATTGAAGAGAGCCGGCGCGACAGTTGCCAGACTGATCGGCCCAGAACTCGCGGGCACGCGAGTCAAAGCCGAACTTGTCAGGGCGGGAATCGCTCACGCGGCGGCCATCGTATGCGCCGGGAATGACGACGCGACCAATCTCGAGGTCGCCTTATTGGCGAGGAAGGCCAGCCGCACCATTCGAGTGGTGGCCCGGCTGGCCAATGATGTGCTGCGTGAGGCGGTAGCCGTTGATGACGGGCCGAGCGCCATATTTAATGTCGCCGACCTCGCCGGTACCGCGGTCGTCGAGGCCTGCCTGGCGCGCACCACGCACCCCTTTCGTGCGGCCGGCATCGATTTTGTCGTCTTCGGCGCCGAAGCGCCGCGCGATGCCACCTTGCGCGAGATCTACGGCAACTTAGCGCCCGTTGCGATCGTCCGCGGACAGGATAAGACCACATCCGGCAAGGTGGTGCCTTGTCCTGCCCGCGACGAGCATGTTCGGGCCGGTGACTGGACATCGATGATCGGTACCCCCGATGAGCTCGCCGCCTGCGGCGTCAGGGTTCCCCGTAACTCCCGGACGCGCTCACGGCAGTCACGCCTGCGCCGGACTATCGACGCGGCCCGGACATTGCCGGCCGAGGTCAACCCGGCTTTCTATCCGGTAATCGCTGCGTTGATGGTGTTGATCCTGGGATCCACTACGCTGCTGCACTATTCGTACCAACATCCGGGGATGTCGTGGGTCGACGCCTTCTACTTCACCAACGAGACGATCACCACCACGGGCTACGGCGATTTCAGCTTCGCCCAGCAGCCCACCTGGCTGAGACTGTACGCAGCCATGCTGATGCTGGGCGGTGTTACCACCACCGCGCTGCTGGTCGCGTTCGTCGCTGACGTACTCCTCTCGCGTCGGTTCGTGTTCTCCTCCGGGCGTCCGCGCGCCCGTCATCTGCGCAACCACGTCATCGTGGTCGGACTGAGTGCTTTGGGCACCCGGGTAGTCACCGATCTGACTAACGCCGGTTACGACGTCGCGGTGATCGAAAGGGATCAGAACAACCCATATCTGTCGACAGCGGCAGAACTCGATGTCCCGGTGATATTCGGCGACGCCACCCTGCGACAGACCCTGGAGGCCGCTCGCGTTGACAGAGCGCGTGCCGTGGCGGTGTTGACCCGTGACGACATGATCAACATCGAGACCGGAATCATCCTTCGCGAAATGCTCGGTCCAGAGGTCAAATCGGCCGCCAACCGCCGGGGCCGGATTCCCCTTGTGCTGCGCGTGTATGACCACGAGCTCGGCTCTGCGGTGGCGCAGCGGTTCGGCTTCGAAAACGTCCGCTCCACAGTCGAACTCGCTGCGCCATGGTTCATTGGCGCGGCACTTGGCCTGCGGGTGATGGGCACCTTTTCGGTTGGAGATCGCTCGTTCATGGTGGGCGGAATGCACGTCGGCGCGGGCAGTGAACTGGATGGGCTTCAGATGTTCGAGATGTCGACACAAACTCGAGTCATTGCCATCACCAGAGAGGACGCGCCGGCCCAATTGCACCCACGCCGCGATGCCAGGCTCAGCGCCGGCGACACCGTGTTCCTTGTCGGACCTTATCGGGAACTGCTGGCCACCCTGCGAAAGGGGCAACCACCGCGACAACCGGTTGTGCACGATGCGTCCGTCCTCGAGGACGAACAGGTGAAGTCAAAGGTCTCATAAGCAACGCACACCCTGGAAGAACCCAACGTTGTGATGTTGTCGAGGGGGAATTTTTGTTATCTCTACTTGCGGTCGGTATTGCCTGACAATGGATTTCGCCTCATTACCGCCGGAGGTCAACTCCGGTCGACTCTATACCGGTCCGGGGTCAGCACCGATGCTTACTGCGGCCGAAGCGTGGGAGAATCTGGCGGCAGAACTGTTTTCGGCAGCCGGCTCTTATCGGTCAGTCATCGCCGGGCTCACGGCCGCTCCGTGGGTGGGTCCGTCATCGACGACCATGGCGGCCGCTGCCGCATCGTATGTGGTCTGGATGAGTGACACCGCCACCCAGGTCGAGCAAACCGCCAGCCAAGCCAAAGCCGCCGCAGCCGCCTACGAAACCGCTTTCGCGGCTACCGTGCCACCGGAGATTGTGGCAGCCAACCGCGCCCTGTTGATGGTGCTCGTGGCGACGAACCTGCTGGGGCAGAACACTCCAGCCATCGCCGCCACCGAGGCACAGTACGCCGAAATGTGGGCACAAGATGTCGGCGCCATGTTCGGGTACGCAGGCTCATCGGCGTTGGCCACTCAGTTGTCACCGTTCAATTCGCCGGTGCGAAATACCGATTCGGCCGGCTTGACCAGTCAGGCTGCCGCCGTCGGTCAAGCGGGGCAAGCACCAGCAGGCATTGCGCAGAGCACGCTGTCGCAGATTGCCGAGGCCTTCTCTGCGGTGCCGTCGGCGTTGAGCAATATGGTGTCGTTGGGGCCGATCGGACCCTTGTCGCCGCTGGACATTTTGGATGTGGGTGCCGATTTGATCGCTTTCGGCATCGACGCCCCGGTCTCACCGATCGGTGCGGTGTCGCTTCCGGTCGACCTGGTCGGAGCCCAAACCGGTTTGCACACCGACGAGATCGTGAGTGGATGGGAAGAGTCCGGTGTGCTGCCCGAGGCGGGAGCCGCGTCGTCGACATCGACGGTTACCAACGTGGTGTCGAGAATGGTGACGGGAGCTTACGGCGAGGCGAATCTGGTCGGCGGACTGTCGGTGCCGGCGACCTGGACCGCCGCAACACCCGCGGTGGCGCCGATAGCGCTGCAATTGCCCGCCGCCAGCATCGGCGCGGACCAGTTGGTGGCGACGGCCGGGTCCAGCACCACGTTGGGTGATATGGCATTGGCCGGTATGGCCGGGCGTGCGGTGGGTGACACATTGGGCGTACGTTCCCGAGCTCCCAGCAAGGCGGCGACCAAGCAGCATTCCGCGGCCGCAGCGGCGTCCTCGACCATCGAGGAAAATTCGGAGGTCGTGAACGCCCCGCGCGCAGTGGTCACCGGAATTGCGGCCGAGATTCGCGAGTTCGCCGAACTGCGCGATCAAGGACTGTTGACCGACGAGCAGTTCATCGAGCAACGCAATCGGCTGCTCGGGCTGTGAGGCCGGGCCGGCATCCCGCGTTGCCGCCACCCGGTACGTATGAAATCCATTGGCCTACTTGACGTTTGGGCAACCAAATCAATTCCGCACTGAAGTTTTTGCCGAATTGCACAGTTTAGCGGTCAGGAAACCGGGAAGCGGGTACTAACAAGGGCAAGTTCGAACAGTGATTAACGACGCAACGGAGGCGACAGTGACAACACAATCCGGACCCAAGGGTGGCTGGGGCCTTCAGTTGCGGGCCGTACAGCTCGTCGTTGCCGCAGCGACTCGGGTGGCGCGGCTAGTCCGTCGCACCATCGACCGCGGCGGGCAGGTCGTCGAGCAGATCGGTATCGCGGACGGGCGATCATCGTCGTCACAGACACCGGAGCTGCCCAGCGGTCAGGGCGCCACCGAGGCGAAGGCGCCCCCGACATCGGCCACGCCCGCCGCCCCGCAAAACTCCGATGACGCTGTGGCGGGCCAGAAGCCAGTCAAGACGACACCCGCCAAGAAGGCGCCTACCAAACAGGCACCCGCCAAGAAAACGCCGGCCACCAAAACTCCCGCCAAGAAGGCGCCGGCGAAGAAGGCGACACCCGACAAGGCACCCGCCAAGACCGCGCCGGGCAGGAAGACGGCATCACAAAAGGCACCCGCCAAGAAAACTTCCGCCACAAAGTCTCCCGCCAAGAAGACACCGGCGAAGAAGGCGACACCCAGTAAGGCACCCGCCAAGACGGCGACGAAGACAACACCAGAAAAGGCACCCGCCAAGAAAACCCCCGCCAAGAAGACGCCGGCGAAGGACGTGGCAGCCAAATCGTCACGGTCGTCAACCTCGAGCGGCTCGGCGGGCGGTACTCAAGCCAAGAAGTCGGCTACCCCGCCGCGTAAGACGACCGGCGGCACGAAGTAAGTGAACTGGGCTGAGCGTCAGCGGGTTTGACGGGCGGGCGCGCAGGCCGCGTCAGGTCAAAGGTCTGCCGTCTCCGGCGCAACGTCGATCGGAACCAGCTCGGTCATTCCGCTCATCCGGAGGATCGACATCAACAGCGGGTGGGCGATCAGATGGATGTGGTCCGCCCGCGCGAACAAGGCGTTGATAGCGGCGCTGTCGAGGTACTCCACCGCGCTCAGGTCGACGGTCAATCGGTCACCGCTGTTCGTTGCGTCCGTGGTGGCGGAAGTCAGGGCCTGGTCGAATGCGTCGATGTTGCTCAGATCGATTTCACCGGCCGCAACCAGAACGACTTTGCCGTCGTTCTGCCGAGCAGTGTCAAGGGTGAGCGACGTGGGCATCAGGTGATCCTCGCGGATAGGTGAACTGTTGTTCCGTCGGTGTTGGGGTTAATGGTGACCTCTTGCATGAGCCCGCGCATCAGGGTGATACCTCGACCGCGATGCGGGTAGGAAGCGGGCTGCGGCGTCTTCCAGGTACCGGTGTCGGTGATAGTCAGCTGCACTCGGTCGTCGAGTGCCATGGCGCCGAGGGTGATGGTGCCGCCCGGACTGTGGCGGTGGCCGTGCTCGATGGCATTGGAGACGGCCTCGCCGGCAGCGATGAGCACATTCATCGTCTGGTCGGGATCCAACCGGGCCCGGGTCAACCAGCGACGCAAGGCAGTGCGGGTCGGTGCCAAATGGTTGGGGTGCGCCGGGAACGTCAGCTCCAACGGAGCCGGATGGCGATAGAGCAGCAGGACCACATCGTCCTGATAGCCGCCGCTGGGCGCCAGCACGGACATGACCTGGTCGGCCAGGTCGTCGAGTTCTGAGGCCCGACCTTCCTTGATGACCGCGGCAACGCGTGACATCCCGTGCTCCAGCGGAACGCGACGGCGTTCCACCAAACCGTCGGTGTAAAGCGCGAGTGTTGCCCGGGCGGGCATCGCCGCATGCGCCTCCGGGCGGGTCCACCCGGGGCGCATCCCCAACGCAATGGTGTGGCCGTCGTCGAGCTTGTGCACCGTGCCGTCGGCGTGAACCAGGATGGGCGGCGGGTGCCCGGCACTGGAGTACACCAACTCACCGGTATCGGGGTTGAGCACTACGCACACGGCCGTGGTGCATTGGGCACCGGGCAGGCGTGCGGCGAAGCGGTCCATCCCGGATAGCGCAGCACTTGGGCTGGGATTATCGAACAGCAGCGCGCGACAGGCGCTACGCACCTGCCCCATCACGGTAGCGGCGGCCAGGCCGTGCCCCACACAGTCACCGACGATCAAAGCGATACGACCGTCGTCCAGATCGACGATGTCGTACCAGTCGCCGCCCACCTGTAGCGGCGGGCTGGCGGCCTGATAACGCACCGTGAATCCGGTCGGTAAGTGAGCGGGCCCCAGAATCGCATGCTGCAACGCCAGGGCGGTCTCGCGCTGCTGATCGACTTGGTGCACCCGCTGCAGGCCCTGGCCGAGCCGACCCGCGAGGACGGTCAGCAAGGTTTGGTCTTCGAGGGTGAACGCTCGTTGTTCGCTCAGATCGATCCATACGACCAGCACGCCCTCGGGATGCTGCAGCGCGATGCCTGCTGTCCCGCTTCTCGAGGTGTTGGGGCTCAGAAGCTCACCGTCGCGCAGCGAGCTGAGGAGTTGCCGGGTTTCGGGCGGCAGGTCGGCCCACTGCGTGGGCTCACCGACGGAAACGACCTCCGGGGCGCCGAACACCGGAGCTCTGGTGGACGGTTTGCGGGTCGGGAAAGTGACGGCCAGAACGCGGCGAGCCCGCCAGAGCCGACGCAACTCCTCCGCCGCGGCGTGTACGGCGTCATCAAGGGTGGCCGCTTGCGCGAGTTCCTGGTTGAGCGCGTGTTCACGACCTGCGGCCAACGCCAGAGCAATGGCCGCGTGTCGGGCGAAGTCGCTGACCAGTTCGAGGTAATCGTTGCCAAAGGGCGGCTGCTGCGGGTGGCGTGCCACGGCAATCACACCCAGCACGGCTTCGTCGGCGATCAGTGGCATGACGATCGCCGAGCGTTCACCGACATCGGTGAATCCCTCGATCGGGTACTGGAACGAATCGGTGATCAGTGGTTGACCGCGACGAGCAACACCGCCCGTGGTCGATCCGTCCATCGGAACCTGGCGACCGATCACTTCCGAGGCATACCGGCCGGCCGTCGCGGCCACCACCAGGGTGTCGACCTCGTCGGCGGGCAGATCAGGCTCCCTGGGAACAAGCAAGATCGCCTGCTCGGCGCCGGCCAATTCGAGCGCGCGATTCACGATGAGCTGCAGCGGGCCGGTCTGTGGGTCGCCGGAGAGCAGCGCGGTGGTGATCTCCCGACTGGCTTTGGTCCACTTCGCCGATTCGCGTTCTTGCTCGAACAGGCGCGCGTTATCAATTGCCGCCGCCGCAGCCGTGGCCAACGCCCGCACAGCGCTCTCCTGCGAGTCGGAGAACACAAAACCGGGCCGGTCGTCGGCCAAGTAGAGCGTTCCGAAGTCGGCGGCTCGGACGGTGATCGGTATCCCGAGCAGCGCCCGCATCGGTGGTTCGTGTGCCCGCAGCCCTTGCGCCTGCAAGTGTGCGGGCAGATCGTCGACTCGCAATCCTTCGCCAACCGACAAATCACCGAGTTGCTGGGCGACGGCATCGCCGATCCCCGAGTGCACGAAGGACACCAGGCTGCCGTCGGCCGCGCGTATGCCCAGCGCCCCGTAGCGGGCGCCGGTCAGCTCTAGTGCCGCATTGACGATCCGCTGCAGCGTGACATCCAAATCGAGATCCGAACCGATTTCGACAATGACGCGCACCAGCTGTTCCAACTGGTCGCGAGCCGCCACCAGTTCGTCCACTGATTCATGTATTCGGCTGACTAACGAGCGCCGGCCCTGCCAGGTGAACACGGATTCACCCCGGTCATTGGTCATAGATGCAAACCTAATCCTTAGGTCCGGGCCTTCTTCTTCTGGACGCGCCGCACCCGTGAACCACTTTCGAGCCGACCAGGGTCGTCGTTCCAGAACCCCATTGCGCCAGCCACGGCACCCTCGCGTACCCACAATTGCTGATGCGCAAACTTCTACCATGGGACTTCCCGCGACATAAGCGGCACCACTACTACAAGACGTAGTATCGCGGTATGAGGGTCGGCATCGTGGGAGGCGGAATCGCCGGATTGGCCGCCGCCTTGGCGTTCCGCAGGCTTGGTCATGAAATAGCTGTGTTCGAGCAGGCCACTGCGTTCACCGAAGTGGGTGCTGGCATCGCGGTGCCGCCGAACGCACTCTCATGCTTGCGACTTCTCGGTGTGCCCGACACACTGCCGCGACTGCAGGCCCCGCTGCAACCGGCCACCATCGTCAACCAACATGGCCGCGTCCTCGTGCGCGCGCCGCTAGCCTCGTTGGCCGGGTCGAGACGCGGTGACTTCGTCGTCGCCCATCGCGCCATGCTCATCGAGACGTTGAAGTCCGCACTTCCCGATTGGTGCCTGCACCCCGATTCCCGCGTGACCGGTGTGACCGCGGACGGTGTCATCGAAACTGCCGGCCAACATAAACGGTTCGACCTGGTGGTCGGAGCCGATGGCATCAACAGCGTTGCGCGCAAGAGCCTATGGCCGCCCACAGCCGTGCGCGGTACCGGCATCACGACCTGGCGTTGGATCGTCGACCGTTCTTCCTATGACGGCGTGGTCGGAATTTGGGGCCGCACAGCGGAATTCGGTGTATTGCCGATGCCCGGTTACGGCACATACGCCTACGGTGGCGCACGGCCCGGCCACGCGAACCTGGATTCTTACCTCGACTGGCCCGACCCGTTGCCCGAGTTGATCGCATCCCGGCAGCCTGGCCGGCTCATCAGCGACGAGTTGCGGGAGATGCGTCCGGTGCGCAACCCGACCAAGGGGCGTGTCGTGTTGATCGGCGATGCCGCACACGCACTGCGACCGACGTTCGGACAGGGCGCCGCTCTGGCGCTCGAGGATGCGGTGACGCTGGCGCGCCTCGGCCCACAGCGTTATGCCAAGGCGCGGCGACGCCGCACGACCGCACTGTACTGGTGTTCACGATGGGGCTCGATGATCACGATGCCGACCACCAGCGCCGGAGAAGAGTTGCGCGACAACGGTTTGCGGGTCACACCCAACGGATGGTTCGCTTCGGTGGCAGGATTCGCCAGCCGGTGGAAACCACCCGTCGGGTTCTGATCGCGGTAGGTACTAGACGGCTACCGGCGCCCGGTGCTTGCTGAAGCGCAAGGCTTGGTCGGCGACCTTGCCTTGCCGGATCAGCCGGATGTCAAGCAGGTAGTTCTGCTTGAGCCGCCACGGGGCGTTGGCGCCGGCCTTGGGAAGGGTATCCAGCGCCCGAAGCACGTAGCCGGGCGTGAAATCCATCAGCGGACGCTCTTCGACAGAGTCACCCGGGTGTTCGGGCACAAAGGTGTCAAATCCGTTGTCGTCCATGTAGTTCAGGACGCGACAGAAGTACTCGGAAACCAGGTCAGCCTTAAGGGTCCACGAGGCGTTGGTGTAACCGATGGTGAAAGTCATGTTCGGGATGCCCGACAGCATCATGCCTTTGTATGCCATGGTTGTGGTCAGGTCGACGGGCTCACCGTTGCGGCGGATCGCCGCGCCACCGAACAGGCGCAGGTTCAAACCCGTTGCGGTGATGATGATGTCGGCGTCGAGGTGTTCACCGGACGCCAGCTGAACGCCGGTCTCGGTGAACCGCTCGATCGTGTCGGTGACCACGTCGGCTTGGCCCTTGCGGATGGTCCGGAACAAATCACCATTGGGCGCCAAGCAAAGTCGCTCGTCCCACGGGTTGTAGCGCGGGTTGAAGTGCTTGTTGACGTCATACCCTTCGGGCAGACGGCGCTTGGCCATGGTCAGCAACGTCTTGCGCATGTAGTCCGGGTAGCGGCGCGAGAGCTGGTACTGGAACGTGGAGAATAGGATGGCTTTCCACCGATTGGCGATGTAGGCGAGTTTAGGCGGCAAGTACTTGTTGGCCCTGACGGCGAACGGGTCGATGGCCGGCAGTGAGCCGATGAAGGTGGGTGACCGCTGCAGCATGGTCACATGGCCGGCACCCGTCTTGACCAGCGCCGGGATCAGAGTCACCGCGGTGGCGCCGGACCCGATGACCACGACCTTCTTGCCCGCGTAGTCCAGGTCCTCCGGCCAGTGCTGCGGGTGGATGATCGGGCCCTTGAAGTCCTCCGAGCCGAGGAACGTCGGCGAGTAGCCCTCGTCGTAGTTGTAGTAGCCGCTGGCCGCGAACAGGTACGAGCTGGTCAGCTTGATGGTCTCGTCGCCCTTGTCGACCGTCACGGTCCAGCGGTTGTCGGCGTCGGACCACTCAGCAGCCGTCACGGTGTGCGCCGTGCGGATGTGCTTGTCGATACCGAATTCGGCGGCGGTCTCCTTGATGTAGGCCAGAATGTCCGGCCCGTCGGCAATCGCCTTTTCCGACGTCCACGGCTTGAAGCGGAAGCCGAGGGTGTACATGTCGGAGTCCGACCGGATGCCGGGGTATTTGAACAGGTCCCAGGTGCCGCCGATGTTCTCCCGGCGCTCCAGGATGGCGTAACTCTTGGAGGGGCAGCGCTCCTGTAGGTGCCACGCGGCGCTGATGCCGGAGATGCCGGCGCCCACAATCAACACGTCGAGGTGTTCGGTCATGAGCGTCACGGTATCAACATGGTGTTGAGTCAGTCAACGGGGTGTTGAAAAACTCGACATCGAGTAAAGTTAATCGCGTGACCACGACTGGCCCCGTCCGCTCCACCCGCGGTCGACGCTCCACCCGCCCCTCGGGCGACGACCGCGAATTGGCAATCCTGGCGACCGCCGAGCGCTTGCTCGAACAGCGGCCCTATGCCGAGATTTCGGTCGATGACCTGGCGAAAGGCGCTGGCTTGTCGCGCCCGACGTTCTACTTCTACTTCCCATCGAAGGACGCGGTGCTGACCGCGCTGATCGATCGCGTGATCAGTGAAGCCGACCGAAGCGCCGATGCGGCACTGGGCGGTCGAGACGCCGGCGTGGACCCCGCCCGGGTGTGGCGTTCCATCAGCGCGTTGTTCGCGACGTTCGGCGCCCACCGCCCCGTCACCCTGGCCGGCGCCACGGCGCGCGCCAGCGTGCCTGAGATTGCCGCCCGGTGGTCGACCTTCATGGAGAAGTGGATCGATTACACCGCCGAGTCGATCGAGTCGGAGCGCGACCGGGGCGCGGCACCGAACACCATTCCCGCCCGCGACCTGGCGATCTCACTGAACCTGATGAACGAGCGCACGATGTTTGCCGCCTTCGCCGACGAACCGTCGGCGGTGCCCGCCGAACGGACCGTCGATACCTTGGCACACATCTGGGTGAGCAGCATCTACGGCTCCGGGCACTGACCCGATTACCCGGCCTGCTGGACGATCTGAATCAGGTTGCCGCAGGTGTCGTCGAACACCGCCACGACGACCTGACCCAGATCCGTGGGCTGCTGGCTGAACTCCACGCCTAGCGCACTCAGTCGCTCGAACTCGGCGCGAACGTCGTCGACAGCGAATGCGGTGAACGGAATGCCATCTGACACCAAAGCTTCCTTGAACGGCTTCACCGCTGGATGCTCATCGGGTTCCAAGACGAGTTCGGTGCCGTCGGGCGCTTGCGGCGACACGACAGTGATCCACCGATGCCTGCCCATTGGCACGTCCACTTTTTTCTGGAAGCCGAGCTTTTCGGTGTAGAACCGCAGCGCTTTGTCCTGATCGTCGACCAGCACGCTGGCCAAAGTGATTCTCATGGTGATCCTTCCCGTGAGTCGGCACCCTCGCCCCGGGCGCGCCCGGCGTCCTTCTCCAGCCACCGCTCGACGATGGGTTCCAGCGGCGTCGTATTGATGTAGTGCAACTTGTATCGCCCCTCGCGGCGGGTTTCGACCAGACCGGCGCCCTCGAGTACATCGAGGTGTTGGGAGATCGCCTGCCGCGACGAGCCGAGCCCATGCTTGGTGGTCAACCGCGCGCAGATCTCGAAGAGCGTCTGGCCATTTCGGTCGGTCAGCTCATCGAGAATGGCGCGGCGGGTGGGGTCGGCCAAGGCTTTGAAGACGTCACCCACGCCCGGCAACAATAGGCAAGTGATGACTTGCCTGTCAATGGTCAGGCGCTTTAGTGGGCGGGCACAAAAGGCGGCGCCGCAGTGTTGCGCTACGCACGCAGTAGAGACAGGGAGAAGCGGGTGAAGATTCGATTCGGAGTGGGGTTGGGCGCTGAAACCGACCCGGGGCAGCTCGCCGGCATCGTCGACCACTTGGAGGGCAGCGGGGTGGACTCGCTGTGGTTCTCAGAACTGGTCTACTCCCCCGCGGTGGATCCCACTGTCGGCATGGCTTACGCGCTGGGCCGGACCACCCGCCTGAAGGTCGGCACGTCAGTGGCGGTGCTGCCCGGCCGTCATCCGGTACTGGTGGCCAAACAATTAGCGTCGCTGGCGGCCGTCGCACCCAAGCGAGTGCTCCCGGTCTTCGGATTGCGTTCGGCCATTCCGGCCGAGCGCGAGGTATTCGTCGTTCCGGATGGAGAACGAGCGGCGGTCTTCGATGAGTCCCTGCGCATACTGCGCGCAACGCTTTCGGACGATGCGGCCAACTACAACGGCAAATACTTTACGGTCACCGAGGCAGCCGTCGCACCCAAACCCGCGGCGCCGCTGGATATTTGGGTGGGCGGATCGGCGCCGGCGGCGTTCCGGCGGATCGGCAGGCTGGGCGATGGCTGGTTGGGCAGCTTCCTTACCCCCAGCGAGGCGCGGGCCGGACGAGAAGCGATCGAACAATCCGCCGCGCAAGCCGACCGAGCGATCGAACCCGATCATTTCGGGATCTCTCTGGCCGTCGCCGACGGTGAGCTGCCGGCAGAGCTGGCCGCAGCGGTTCGTCGGCGCCGCCCAGACGTCGATCCCGGCGAGTTGGTCGCCGCCAGCTGGGAACAGCTGCACCGTCAGATCGACGGGTACCTCGACGCCGGCTTGACAAAATTCGTAATCCGGCCGGCCGGTAAAGGGCCGCATGATGCGTTCATCGATCGGTTCGTGTCCGAGCTCACCGTGCGACAGAATTGAAGGTCATGCGGCGGAGTCGGTTACGCGGGAACCGGGTCCACCAAGCTGTGGTAGATGTCGATGATCTTGTCGGTCTGCAGCGATTGCCGCGCAGTGTCGCGGTGTGTGGTGACGATGTCGGTCATCTGCCTCAACTTGGCGCGGTCCTCGACGAGCACCCGGATCGCGGCGGCCAGGGCGTCCGGCGTGGGATTGGCGCTGAGAAGACCGCCGCCGTCTGGGACCGTTTCGCTCAGGGCCGGGTCGCAATAGATCGTCGGCAGCGACATGGCGGCCGCCTCTAACAGGACGAGCCCCTGGGTGTCGAAGTCATATGACGTGAACAGCAGAGCTCCGCTTGATCGCATGGCGACCAGGCATTGCTCTCGATCGACTCTGCCGCGCAGGCGAACTCGGCCGGATAGTCCGGCGGACTCGATGAATTTGCGAATCGCAGGTTCCAGATGACCGTCACCGTAGATATCGAGGGTGCAGTGATCAACCTTAGCGACAGCTTCGACTGCGGCGAGAACTCGCTTCTCCGAAGACAACCGCCCGCACCAGATCAGTCGCAGCGGCTCGTCGTCAGCCGCCCCGAGCACCTCGATTGCGGTGGCCCGGTCGATGATGTCATCGTCAACGCCGTTGGAGATGGCTGATATTGGTCGGCTTACCCCGCGCCGGGCCAACGACTCCGCGAAGTGTCTGGTCGGTGTGATTTCGTGGTCCACCGCCTGCGCGTGCGCCACCATCAGTCGCCACGCCAGTCGGGATGCGGCCCCTTCCTTGGCGGGTAAGAGATTGAAGTCCGGCGGCAGGTGTCGCTTTTGCATCTGAGCGAAGAGCACTGCCAGCGGCAAGGGTGTAGCGGTGGCCTGCTCGAAATACACGTCGAATCGCGTGTGCTTGGTTTGGACGACAGGTATGCCGTGCCGGCGAGCGGCTATTACGCCCGCGATCGCTACGCCGAGATCGCCGTGGGTGTGCACGAGGTCGATTGGCCCGCGGTTGCGAAACGCCTCGTCGATGATCGCGCGGTTGCGCTTGGACGGCCATACGAACATGAAGTCGTCATGCCGGCCGAGCCGACGCATCACCGGGGCCAGCACCGGTACCGGCTTTAACTCGACCACGCCGGGGTCGGGGTCAACCGATTTGGGCAGCGGTGCGGTGAACACCGTGACTTGGTGCCCGCGCTGCTCGAGCGCGCGACGTTGAGTGGCTACCGATACCTGCGTGCCCCCGAGGCTGTCGGGGTGGAGATCGGTGAATAGTGCGACATGCATCCAGAACCTCTCGACAAGTCGGTGAAGCTGCCCTTCGGGCAAGTGAGCGACGACTACGACCCTCCCCGTCTGCCACCACGGCAACCGCAAAGGCAGGAAGTCAAGTAGTCGTCCGCCCATGCTACGGGGAGTCGCGCCGAGAAGACGAAACGATCAGACCGAGAGAAACACTGGGCCGGCAGGAATCCGTGGTGCAGGGTAGTGGTTCCGCGGGTGTGGCTGAGTGGCTAGGCAGCGGCCTGCAAAGCCGTCCACACGGGTTCGAATCCCGTCACTCGCTCGCGCGAGCAGACGCAAAGTCGCACGAAAACACGAGAGATCGTGCGATTTTGCGTCTGCTCGCGGGAGGTTGTCGCGGGGTTACTGACCCGAAACCGCTTGGACGAGAGCTGACTCTGAGTCGGCGGACAGCATCCAGTTCCCATTCTGATTGACGAAGTTGAGGTTCTTCGTGATGGGCGCGGGCAACTTGGGACCGGAGACGGCGACATCGGCGCTGGCCCGGTTCGGACCGGCCGGCTGAATGTTGGAGACGTTGAACGACAGCGGCAGTTCCCCGTTCCGGTATGCCTTTCTCAGCTCGTGGTCAACGACGTGCCCCTCGCCCGAACCGATGCCGCCCTCGACCAGGCCTTCCTTCGTCCGATACGAGACGCCGGGATCGGCCAGGTTATTGAGAAGACCGGTCAACTGGTCGGCGGTCGGCAGTCCTGGCGCCGGAGCCGGCGCCGGGGGCGGGGGCGGGTCTTGTGGCAGCGGAGCGCCGACCGCGACCAGCGCGACCGCGGGCGCGCCGGCAGCCGACAGGTCGGATGCTGCGGACACAATCCCAGTCGCAGCGGCACCGATAACGGCCAGCGCTGCCGCGTTGAGGGCAACGGATCTCACGGTTTTCACGGCTCTCCCTGGGGTGCGCATGGAAGTGTCGGCTCAAACTAAGCCGCCATGCGCCGGGATCACCGACGCGACACCTGAGAAATACCTGCCAATTTCCTACGGTGTGCCTGCGTCAGTTCCGATATTCCGCTACCCGGGTCGCGTACTGGTCGAGGAGCCGCAGCGAATCGTCAGGCGATTTGGTGGGCAATAGGAGCGCCAAATGGTCGAAGCCAAGCTCTTCGGCCGCGCGCCAGTAGTCGTGATCGTTGGGTGTCCCGAACATCCACAACGGCACCTCGCGCCCGGCGGCGTCACGCAACTGGTTGACACGTCGGGTGAGTTGATCGAGCGGCAGCGGGTTGGATATCCAGCCGGCGTCATGCCGGACCACCCGCTTCACCGTGGCGTCAGAGTTGCCACCGATCAAGATCGGCGGATGCGGCTCTTGTACTGGCTTGGGCCGGCTGTACGACGGGGGAAAGTCCACAAATTTGCCGTGGTACTCCGCGGGCTCAGTGGTCCAAAGCGCCTTGATGGCCTCGATGCGTTCGTCCAGCAGCGCACCGCGCGTCTTCGGGTCGGTGCCGTGGTCGCGTAGTTCCTCGATGTTCCATCCGGCGCCGACGCCGAACACGAACCGGCCACCGGAGATCAGATCGATGCTCGCGGCTTCCTTGGCGGTGATGATCGGGTCGCGCTGAATCAGCAGCGCGATACCGGTGACCAATTCGATCTTGGACGTCACGGCTGCGGCTGCGGCCAGCGTGACGAACGGGTCCAAAGTGCGGTAATAGATCTTCGGCAGTTCGCCGCCTAGCGGATACGGCGACTCGCGGCTGGCCGGGATGTGCGTGTGTTCGGCGACTGCCAACGACTCGAAGCCGCGCTCCTCGATCGCCCGCGCCAACGACACCGTGTCGATGCTGTCGTCGTTGACGAACGTGGAGATACCGAATTTCATCGCCCTACCCCTGTCTGTCGGCTTCGCAGGACCAGACAACCAGAACTGACCGATTATTCCCTCGAAGGATCATGTTGCGTGCGAACCAGTTACACGCTGCGAGTCAGCACCTAGTCTGGTGCGCCGACAACGCCTGAGACGTTGACGTCTCGCCAGATCGCAATTTCGTCGATCCACTGCGGCTCCCGGCCGAACAGGTCGTTGAAGAACGTCACCATCGCCGGCCATCCGTCCATTGGTCCGACGATGACGTGGCGCACCTGTGCGTCGCGCAGATTAGCCGCGACCTGCGCCCGCACCTCACCCCGCGCCAGAACGGCACCTTTGTCCTCTTGAATCGCCAGCATGATCTTGGCGAGCCGCGTCAGCGGTGGCCCGGCACCCGTGCGGCCACCCGGGTGCGGCATGTAGGCGTAGGCCTCGGGCATCCGCAGTCCGTAATGGGCCTCGGCCGCCCACAACATCGGCGCGGCCTGCACGCCGGACAGGAAATACGGTGCCACCAAGACTATTTCGTCGGATCCAATATGGTGGCTGGCCCACGTGCGAAAGAACGCCGGTGTATAGGAGGGCTGGCGCTGCAGCGGAGCGGGAAGAATGAAGACAAGTACCGCCAGGACGGTAAGCAGCCATCGTGCCCCTTGTTTCGCGGCCAGGTGAGTCGCCCGCTCAACGACGATCGCGACAAGCACGGCGACGGCCAGCCAGACGAATAACGTAAAGCGTCCTGGCAGAAGGTGTTTCAACAACGGTAGCTTGGTGAACGGCAGCCACGGCAGCGGGACAGATAGAGCCGTATTGCCGACGTGCAGCCGGGGCCCGAAGGATAGTACGAGAAGCACCACTCCCGTGATGCTGGCGACGCGCACCCGCAGGTCGCCCCACTGGCGAACGGCGACAATTATCAGCAGGACGAGTAACGGCACGCCAAGGTAGGCCGTCGCCTCGTGATAGAGGCCGCTGAACTCGCGCGAGACCCGCGTGGCCGCGTCGGGGGAAATCACTTGGTAAGGCGTCGGAAGCACGACGTTCAGCAGATCGGTCGAGAAGGTCACCGGTTCTTGGACCTCTCCGCTGATCCGCTGCGGCCCGAAGAACTGGACGGCAAGTGGCCAGGCCATGAGGAGCAGGAAGGTGATCAAGGCGACGGCTAGCGCTGGGACCAACCGGGCGGCTCCACTGCGGCACCGCTCCCGCAGTTGCCCGTTACGGCGCGCCAGGGCCAGCACGCAGACCAGCACGCCAGCCGCTATGACGCTGATGGCGAGCACCTCCGCGGTGATCAAAAACTGCGCGGCGCTGAGGATTCCGAGCGCCAACCCGGACTGCCACGCCGGTCGCGTCCGAGTAACCAGGAGTTCGTCGAGCACCAGCAGAAACAGCGGCGGCACCCACGCAGTGGTGAGGTTCAGATGCAGTGCCGCGTGGGAGGCGACGTACGGCGAGAAGGCGTAGACCGCGCCCCCGACCATTGCGCCGAGACCGTCACCGGTCCAGCGCCGGACGGCGAGCCACGTGGTGAATCCGCTGAGCGCGACGCCGAGGACCAGTAGAACGTTGAACCCGAAGATCGGTCCGCCGATCTTGGCCGGCAGCCAGCCGAGCAGACCCAGAAGCGTCATCGGGGTGTTCCACATCAGGTTGACGCCGTCGGGCGCACCGATCTGCGTGGTGAAGAACGGGTCGAGGCCATGGGCGAGCGCGTGGGGGGTCCAGCCGAGGTACCAGATCGTCTGCTGCTGATCACAGCAATTGCCGGCCCAGCCGGAGGTCGGATCGTCCCAGGCGCCGATTGTCAGGACGAAAGCTCCGAGCAGGTAGAGCAGGAACGCCGTCACTCCCCCACGGCACCCGCCGGTCCAGCGCTGCAGCGTGGCGATGGGCCGTGCCGGCACTGACCCTCCTTGCGCCAAGCCTGACGCGACGGTCAGGGCATCTTGATGACCGACACGTACATTTCCAGAACCGGCCGGTAAAGGTCCACATCGTCGAGTTGGCTGACCAATTCGACCGACCCCGTGGTGGCCATCAGAACGTGGGCGAGCGTCATGGGAGGGACCAGCAGGGTGCCACCGAGCCGGTCGATGCCCTCAACGATGAACTTGCTCAACGCCTCGACGACCTCCGAGCGCTTTGCGGCCACGCGTTCGCGCGCGTCGGGGTTACGAAGTAGGTAGAGGGTGAACTCGTGCCCAAGTGCGGCGTGTTCGGCGCCCCGGTTACGGCCCAACTGGCGCCAACGCTCGGCGATGTTTTCCAGTTCGCGCGCCCCGATCTGGGTTGCCGTGGACATCACCTCGACAAAGTTGTCGAAATAACTGCGCCAGTACCGGTCGCTCACCGCCAAAAACAGGTCTTCCTTGGTGGCGAAGTGCTTGTAGATGGCGCCTTTCGTGTAGCCCGCGGTATGCGCGATGTCGTCGAGAGAAGCCGCCATGAAGCCCTTTTCGGCGAACACCTCCTCGGCGGCATCCAAAAGCAGCGAACGGGTGTGCTCGAGGCGCCGCTCGCGAGTCCATCGCTCGACCATGCCCAGATTGTGTCACAGAATCTGAGATATCTCTTGGTCATTTAGATACCCGTTGGTATATTACGAGCGGCTGCACTCACGGGCGACACCGTCCGAGTCAACTCTGGCCGCGTCGGGGGTCGACGAAACGCCATGCGGCGGAGCAGGATTCAGAAGGAGACGAGGCCATGAGCAGACCGTCGAGCACAAAGAACGGCGGCTCGACCGTCACCGAGCCGCTAGGCAAAACGGCCTCACTGCCGGCCGACGCCTTCGTGCAAACCAGGCCGCCCCGATTTTTCGGCGACTGGGTCGACACTGAGGAAAGCCAGCGCCTTCTGCAGTACCAGCGGCGGGGGCTCGACGAGCAACTGGCAGACATGAGGAAAGACTTCGGTGCGCTGGTGCCGTTGATCCGTCTGGTGCGTCCGCTGGCGGCGTGGTTCGTGACGCGGAGCTCGGCGTATGTCAAGGAGAACCGGCGGGTGGGCAGCGGATAGCCGAGTGCCCGCGGCGTCGCCGCGGGGCTCGAGGTGCAACTCTTCGCCGAAGTGGGTAAGGAATACAGCGTTACGACGGTGCTTGGTGCGTCGCTGCTAACGGCTAGGAGGGTAGTTGCCCACAGAGGTGCAAGAAGAGTCCCGCGTTGACCAATTGTCACGTGAGCCCGAGCAGCACAGCTTGTCGGGCACAGACGAGTCCCGAACTCGACATTATCCAACGAAGCTTCTGCAATCCGATGCGGTTATTGCGCTAGCCATTGCCTTGGCATGGCAAGGATTCATGACGATTCTTGGCACCATACTGTTACCGGATGGGTCGGGCGGTCTGGGCCACACCATTCTGTGGGACGCGCAGTGGTACTTGAACATCGTGCGAGAGCAATATCTTTTCAATCCGGCGTCTCCCGCCTTCTATCCCCTGTTTCCCCTTATTGTCGGAACGCTTTCAGCGGTAACATTTCACAGCATTCCATACGCCCACCTAGGGTTCTTGGTCAATACCGTGTCCCTTGCGTTTGCCGTTGCAGCGCTTATGCGGATCTCCCGGATTTTCGGGTTGCGAAACTTTCGCTACGTCACGGTAGCGTTGTTCCTGGCAGCGCCGGCCGCGGTGTTCATGCACCTTTTCTATACCGAGGCCGTCTTTGTTGCTTTGGGGTTCTGGGCGTACGCGCTCGCGCTGCAGCGACGGTGGCTACTCATGGGCATCACGCTGGGATTCCTCACGGCCACGCGGCTACCCGCCGTACTCTTCGTCGGACTATGCGGACTGGAATACCTGCGCGCTTGCGGGTGGAGTGCCAAGAAGGCTTTCAATCGCGACTTGGCCGCTTTCATCGTGGCGCCCATGGGTTTCTTGCTGTACGGACTCTATTTGTTGGCCGTGCGCGGCGACTTCTTCGCGATGTTCAATGCCTACAAGTCGACGCGCGCATGGGGCTACCTTTCCTTTGAACCGAACTTTCTCTACTCTATCTTCAGATGCGGGTCCGAGACGGTTCGAGCCGTCGTCGGTCTACGGCGATTCGATAATGACATCACAGTCAACTACGCCATCCCCCTTTTCTGCCTCATCGTCTTATTCGCTTGCTCAACATATCTGCTGTACTCTTACCGAGGCAAAGGAGTACCTCTTGGAATATTCGGTTTGTGTTCCATCGTGTTCTTCACCGTGAACAATAGTTTCGTAGCGGTGCACCGGTATTCACTGCCATGTCTTAGTATCTATCTCGTCTTAGCCCTGGTATACGCGAATTACCGACGACTACGGGCAATGGTGCTAGGTGTCGGCGTAGCAATGCTTGTTGCGCAGGCCACGCTGATTCACTTGCTCTTCGTGACGAAGGACTTTGCCGGCTGATTCGCCAATCACACCGGCGAAACCATACCAACGCCTTCAATTATCGAGTCATTGATGACCAGGTCGTAGTTTGCTTTGTCGGATCGATCCACCCACTCGGACGCTGCGGCCGAAGCTTTTCCGGTGGCAATATGTCTCGCGACGAGGCGCTGGCGGCAGACATTCCAGTCGACGTCGAGAAACCAGGGTTGGTCCACGTACGCCGAGACCTCCCGCCAAGGGCCACATCCGAGCAGTAGGTAATTGCCCTCGAGCACAACAATATTCGTCTCGGGAGTTATCGCAATGCTGGCCGCGACGGGCTCGTGGAGGTCCCTGCGGTAGTCCGGTACATACACCGTCTGCGGGCCAGGTTTCCGAATGCGAGCCAGGGCGGCCAGGAATCCGTCTACATCGAACGTTTCGCGTGCGCCTTTGATGGGGGCAATACCCTTTGCCCTCAGTTGCCGGTTCGACAGGTGAAAGCCATCCATCGGCATGACCACCGCGGAATGGTGCTCACCGGCATTAATCTCGTCGACAAGAACGCTTGCCAGAGTCGATTTTCCTGATCCCGGTGGCCCGGCCAACCCGATAATTATCCGCTCATGAGCGCGGCTTTCGATTTCCACCATGAGCGCAGACATGATCGTGCTAGCCGCGTTCGTGGTCATAATGCTTACTCTAGGTGGGCTTTCGGCGCGGCTTCCTGCGTTTCCGGGCGGCATGGTCAAGGCAGCGGGAGGCCGGACACGGGCTAGTATTGCGCGGACCACACGCCGACGGACCGCACGGAGGGTTGCCGTGCCGCAAGCCGAGCAATCCGCCTCGCGCAGCGGCCGCCGCCGGCCACTCATCATGTGCGTCGTAGCGCTCCTCTTGACCGGCGTCAGCCTCGCTCACAAGCTCTCCTGCACGACGCTTCAGACGGGCCCCGACGGTGTCCCAGTACCGTGGCTGACCCGGGTGAGCCGAACAGGGTGCTACTCGGACACCGTCACGCTCTACGGAAACCGCGACCTGGCCGCGCACGTGTTTCCCTACATCCACAGCTGGTACACCACCGACCCACCCGCCTTGCATGGCGGTGCGATCGAGTATCCGACGCTGACCGGCCTCTGGGCGTGGGCGACGGCGTTGCCGAACTCGACGGTGCAGGGATTCCTGGTGACGACGGCGCTCTCATTCGTGCCCGCTGTTGTCGTCGCGACGTTGTGCCTCGAGCGGATCTCAGGCCGACGCGCATGGATCTGGGCAGGCACTCCCCCGCTCACGCTCTACGGCCTCTACAACTGGGACGTCCTGCCGGCCGCTGCCACCGCGGTGGGACTGGCTGTGGGGCTTGGCTTTCCGCGCGGCTGGTCGCCGACGACGCGGGCGGCGGTGGTCGGTGCCGCATTCGGCGTCGGTGGCGCACTGAAGCTGTATCCTGTTGCCTTCCTGGCGCCACTGGTGCTGGCCATCCTCCTCGATCGCAATCAGGGTCACTCCACGACACGGTGGCGCGGCGCAGGCGCCGCGGTCGGAGCGGCCGCGGCAGTTCTGCTTGTCGCCAACGTTCCATTCATCGTTGCGAACCGGGCCGGCTGGCTGTCGGTGTTCCGGTTCCAGGCGGAACGACCGATCGATGTGACCACCTTGTCGATCTGGTGGAACGGGGCGGGCCGGCTGCTCGATCCCGATTCCAGTGGCCAGCACCTTCTCCATGTCGCGGCGGCCGTAAGCACCACGATCGGCGTACTGGCCGTTCTAGGAGCGGGCACGGTCATCGGCCACAGAACGGGCACGGTGCCGTGGGTACAGACCGCGGCAGCGATGCTCTGCGTCTACCTGTTGCTCAACAAGGTGCACTCACTTCAGTACGTGATCTGGCTGTTGCCGTTTTTCGCCGCCATCCGGATAAGAAGCGGCTGGGTCGTCGCCTACCTGCTCGCCGATCTTGCGGCATTCATCGGCTGGCATCGGACGAATTACTACCACTCCCTTGGCAATCCGAAGTTCACGTGGGCCGACCTAGCGCTTAACTGTGGCGTTTGGGGCCGCGCGGTCCTACTCCTCATACTCGCGGTGGTCTTCCTCCGTTCCCGAACGGTGGCGTCAGCACAGCCGGCGAACAACACCGCGCTGAAGCCGGTCGAAGACGCTACGAACTGACCGGCCGGTTTCTACCTCGGCGAGGGGCGCCGCCGCTAAGGTGCGGTGAATGCTGCATCTACGGGTCATTGCGCCCAGCGAGTCGAGCGAATCGGTACTCGAAGTCCTTCGCCGTGAAGCCGGGGCGACCCATATCGTCGTGCACCGCGAAGCGGCGCTGGAACCGCGCGGTGATGAGATCACCGCCGACATAGCCCGGGAGAGCGCCAACGACGTCATCCAGCAACTCAAGTCACTCGGGATAAAGCGGCAGGGAGCAATCACCCTCGACGTGGTCGACACCGTCGTCTCTACAGCCGCATATCGCGCCGAAGAAGAGGCGGAAGGAGATCCCGCAGACGCTGTCGTCTGGGACGAGTTGGCCGAGAGAACCCGCGAAGAGTCCACGCTCAACTTCACCTTTCTGACCTTTCTGACACTGGCCTGTCTGATCGCGGCGGTCGGCGTCGTAACCGATTCCCCGGTGACGGTGGTCGGCGCGATGGTGGTGGGCCCAGAGTTCGGACCGCTCGCCGCACTCGGGGTAGCGATCGTGCGGCGCCGCGGTTACCTCGCGCGCCGGGCGGCGCTGGCGTTAGTGGTCGGTTTCCCGGTAGCCATGGCTGTCACGGCGATCGGCGTGCTCGCCGGTGAGGCGGTGGGTTGGATCAAGCTAGGAACCATCAGACAGCTGCAACAGGTGGATTTCATCTTCCAGGTCGGCCCGCTGTCGTTCGTGGTCGCCCTGTTCGCCGGCGCGGCGGGCATGCTGTCGCTGGTTTCGGCGAAATCGGCTGCGCTGGTTGGTGTTTTCATATCGGTGACCACCGTCCCGGCCGCAGGGTTTGCCGTGGTCGCCGCGACCGTTGGCGATTGGCAAGTCGCCCAACAGTCGGCAGCACAACTCGGCGTGAATCTTGCGGGGATCGTGTTGGCCGGGGTGCTTGTGCTCTCGGTCCATCTTCGGACCAGTTCGCGGCGTCGAGCCGCCAGGGGTTGACGCCGGCCCTCGGGACGGGCCGGCCTAGTCGCGAAGCTGATGCAGCCTCACCGTAGCCCGGCAACATCAACCGTAAGCTGTCGTGTGCCTCGACGTCGGTCTCTCTCGACAGGCGCAAACTGTGAATAGTTGCCATAATGAGCCACCAACTAACAAAGGAGTGGTTGATGGCCGGAAAAGGGTCGGGATCTCTGACGTCACGACAGGGCGGCTCGGACTGTCCTAAGCGGTTGCTATGGGTCACCGCGATATTGACTGGCGTAGCAATGTATTGCGGCGCTGGCGCCGCTCAGACGCTGGCCGGTGATCCGATTTCACGCACCGCGACACCCGAAGACCCTTGCCTGTTGAACCACACTTGCGGGGAAGAAACTCCTGGCGCCGTAGAAGAGTTGGAATCGTATTGCAACACGATGAAAGACAGAGGGATTTTCTGGATACCGGAGTGCGCCCGTTTCAATTAGCCGTCCGCGTGGCGGGCCGGAGTAACCCGGCTATCGCGATGAACGACGGCTGCGCGCGTCGCCGGTAGATTTCGGCTATGCCGTCGAGTGTTGAGAACCTCTTGCAAGCTGCCCAACTCAATTGGGCAGGAGTGGTTCCATGGCGTAGCAAGGTGCCACTCGACGGACCTGGCGTCTACGTTGTCTCCTTGACTCAATCGCCTGATGCCGTTGTGTCACAGCCCGTTTGCCCAATGTCGACTACAGCGGTGCAGGAATTGCTCGATGCACGTCACGAACTCTTGCTTGACGGTCAACGACCCAGCCGCGACCAACTCGCCGAACGTATCGCGTCAATGTGGTTGCCCGACGAAACGGTCTTGTATGTCGGTTTAGCGGGGACGTCGGTCGCTGAGCGCGTGCGGCAGTACTACAACACGCCGCTTGGCGCTCGTAAGCCACACGCCGGAGGTTGGCCGCTGAAGACCCTGGTGGATCTGGACGAAGTATGGGTGCACTACGCGGCCTGCGCGTCGGTCGACGTCGCTGAACGGACAATGCTCGACGCCTTCCTGGACGGCGTTTCCGCTTCGGCGCGTGCGACTGCTTGTGATCCCGAACTGCCGCTGCCGTTCGCTAATCTGACCGTCCCGCGTGGTGCTCGAAAGCGGCATGGCATCAGCGGCGCGCGCGAGTCACGAACACCTCGATCGCGCTGAGTCACAACGGTCCTTCCTGACGCGCCGTCACGACTAATTCACTTCTTGCGGTGGGCGGCAATGACATCAGCATTTGCCCGCGCCTGCGCCTCAGCGGCCAGCGTCGAAGCCGCGTTGGCATGGGCGATCGCTTCTGCGGCGTTGGTTGCTTGCTTATCGTGCGCTGCCGCCAAGTACCGTTTCGCTTCTTCGAGTCGGGTTTTAGCCTCTGCCCCGACATCCTTGCCGTGCCTGGTCACATAGTCGGAGATTTGGTGCAGTCTGGCGTCCGCCCTGGACATTGCCCGGTCGAGCGGGAGATCGCTCCCTTCGATGTTGACGTCACCACGTCTTGGCGCGCGGTGTCGGCGGCGGGTCAGGACGAGAAGGATTCCGATCGCGAGCAGCAAGACGGCGATGATGGCGGCAATCGCGATTGGCAGCCAAGTCCGTGGCGACTTGCTTGCCGACCTGTCCAAAGCATCAGCCACAGCGATAGCGGCGCCGCTCCAGTCTTTTGCGGCCAACGCTGGTTCGATTTGATTGCGTTGCAGCGTGTTCAGGTCATCCGCTGGTAGCCCTTTCGGCAGGGTGAACGTGTACGACTTGGTGTTCGTCGCCACGGCCAGCAGCGCGTCGTGGTCGCCCATTCCGCTTGCGCTGCGAGTTTGGTCGGCCCAGTTCTCAGGTTTGAACCGGGAGAAGTTGTCGACGTAGGCGATCCACAGTTGGATATGCCGATCACGGCTGAGTCTGTCGATCGCCGAACTGACGGTCGCTCTTTGGGAGTCTGTCAGGACGTTACTGCTGTCAGTGATGTGCTGGGTGAGCTTCGACGGCGGTTGTGCGGCGACTGGGATAGCCAGCAGCAACGCCGTTGCCAGGGTCGTCAGAAGCGCACCGAGTTTGCGAGCAATCCGCATAGGGCAATTTACCCCGGCGCACATGCTCTTGTAGAGGCCGAGCAGTGTTAGCGTCAGGAGCGTGACCCTCAAAGACATTCCCCTGACCACGCTTGACGGCCAACCAGCCACGCTGGCCGAATTGTCGCACGGCGCAACGCTTGTCGTGAACGTCGCCTCCAGGTGCGGACTCACCCCGCAATACACGGCATTGGAGAAACTCGCCAAGGACTATGGCGACCGGGGCCTGACGGTTATCGGCGTCCCGTGCAATCAGTTCATGGGCCAGGAGCCCGGCACGGCAGAAGAGATCCGAACGTTCTGCTCGACGACATACGGGGTGACGTTCCCGTTGCTGGCGAAGACCGACGTCAACGGGGAGGACCGCCATCCGCTCTACGCCGAGCTGACCAAGGCGGTCGACTCCGACGGCAAGGCCGGCGACATTCAGTGGAACTTCGAGAAGTTTCTCATCGCGCCCGACGGTCAGGTGGTCAACCGGTTCCGGCCGAGGACGGAACCAGACGCGCCCGAGGTTATCGACGCCATCGAGGCCGTGCTGGCGGGCTGACCCCTACGGAGTAAGCAACCTGACAAGCTCCGCGGCCGGACGCACGTCGGTGATCCGCCCAACGTTCGCGCCTGCGTAGAGCGGACGCGCATCGACCAGCTCGGCAGGCGCGTCATCGGAGGGTGGTTGGGCAATCGCATACGGCAACCACGGGGGCACTTGTGCTGCGACAAAACGGGTTTGGGCTGAGTCCGGCATCGCGTTGGCGAGGTGGGAGGTTATGCGGTTAACAAAACGAATCCAGCGCGGCCCCCGAGGGTCGCTCGCTAACCAACGCCGAGTCGCATTGTTCGGGACCACCCGGTGCGGCGCGTCAGGCCACCCCAGCCCGAAAAATTCGGTCAGCACCGTCTCATTGGCCTCCATGCAACGCTTCTTGTACTCCGGATGCGCGCGACACTCTTCGCTGAGTAGAAAGCGAGTCCCGACTACGGCGGCAGCCGCACCGGCGTCCAGCGCGTCTCGCACGCCTTGGACGTCCACGATTCCGCCTGCGACCAAGATAGGGATGGTCACCGCCTTGCGCACTTGTTCGAGCAACTCCAGCGCCGGAGTCGTCCCGCGAACGTGACCCCCAGCCTCAACACCCTGCGCTATCACACCATCGGCACCAGCAACCGCCGCCGCTTTCGCCTCGTCGACCGACCCGCATTGGTGAATCCAAGTGTTCGGAGTAAGCCGACGAGGAGCGCCCCAAAACGTCACAACCACATCAGCGTCAGCGGCCGCTTCCACATCGCCACGACGCACGAACGGAAGCAACAGGTTGACCGCGATTGGTCGCCCAGTCAGCCTCCGTGCGGCAGCGACTTCTGCTGCGATCGGCGCACGCGCGCCGGCGATCGTCCCGAGAGCACCTGCCTCCGACACCGCCGCCGCGAGTTCATGTCCCGCAACGGTGCCCATGCCGGCCTGAACGACCGGCACGTCCAAACAGCGCAGATCAAAGATGGCGGCCACTGACTACAGGCTACCCACGAGAGGTCTGGGGCAGATGCTAGCGAACCGGCACAGTGATCGACGACGTGTTGTACCCGCTCACCCGTACCCAATCCGCCATCGAATTCGGGGCTGATCCCCGGAGTTCAATGGTTTCTCCGGGGAAGACGGTCACGTAGTTGTCGTCGTACTCGACGGGTAGAACCTCGTCCCCGTCGCGCGTCGACATGATCTCGGCCCGTTCGAAGAATGCGACGTTGTGCGTGGGGTTGTGCAGCCGGATGACCACCCCCCCAGGAGTCGCTTCTCGACGGGCCGTGACGTCCAGGGGCACGCGGGCCATGTAGTTCAGGGCGGTCATGTCCGCCCAGCTCGCTTGCATCGAGTCGAACGCCCGATCGTTGTCCGGATCACCCACGTCGTCGGGCTGTTGCGATTGCCAATAGACGTTTTCGGCGACGACCTCCCCGTTGGGTCGAGCCAGGTCACAGCGAACAAAGAAGACGGGTGATTGTGCCAGGCCGCGCGGTAGCGTCATGGCGTCGACAGTCCCGCCGGCGGGAACGCTGACGCGATCCGAGGTTCCGTCGGCCTGCAGATTGCCCTGCAGGTCATACACACGGACCCGAACACGAAGATCATGTTCTTCACGTTGGGATTGATTGACGACGCTGATGCGGGCCGTGTCGCCGTTGCCGCTGGCGTAGGAGTCGAATACCACCGAAAGCGGCCGAAGCCCTTTCTTGGCTCCGAAATATGCGCCGCCGGGACGCAGGTAGTAGTCGAAGAGCTGCCCGAAGAAGGATGGCCAATGACTGTTCAGCATCCAGTAGATCGTCATCTTGTGGCTATCCCATCCTCCGGCGGCGAAGGACTCAAATTGTGCGCGGGTGGCCTCGTATTGAGCCAATTGTGCTTTGGCAGCGAATATCTCGGCGCTGTCGGAGGTTCCGTAGCGCATGCCGATGGAACGCTGCGCACTAAGCAAGGCGGCGTTCTTGTATTGGGCGCCCGCGTGGAATGACCAGGTGTCGTTGATCGGCCATAACTTGTCGGGCGGGATGAATCTTCTCAGGCTGGCGAACGGGGGGATCTGTTCGTTGTTGCCTTGTTCGGCCGATGCTCCCCAGGTTGCTCCGTAGCGGCGGCTGAACCAGTAGGTGGGCGGTCGCCAGGTATAGGGGCCCGCCATGTCGATTCCGTCCCATTGCGAAACGCCGTCGTTGTCCCGCGTCTGACGGGACGCGGTATCGACGGTGGCGTTCTGCCAGTGCAATTCGTCGAGGATGGAACGGTACTGGGTGCGGATGGCCGGCGGTGGCAACCCGTCACTGCCATTCGCCCAGACGAACGCCGACGCGTGGGCCTGAAGCGTTTGAATCTGCGAGCGCTCGCTGTCCATCGCCACCCGGTGATCTTCGGGGCTCCACTGCTCCCATTTCTCCCACTGGTTGCAGCACATCCAGCCGGCCATCAGCGGTATTCCGAGCTCGTCGGCTTCCTCAATGAGGTGTTCGCTGGCGAGCTTGCCTTCGAGCCGGAGCATGTTGAGCCCCAAGTCTTTTGCGTAGCGCAGGATTGCGGTTTCCCGGTCCGGGTCGTACTTGTAGAGCAGATCGGGCGTGTACGCCGCGCCGCGCACCGGAAACTTTCTGCCGTTGACTTCCAGGTAGAAATCTCCGCCGTCGCCGGAGAACGCTTCATCACGATGCTGCGTAACGGTGCGGATGCCGAACCGGAGTTCGCGGGTGTCGCTGAGCTGGTGGTCGACGCGGAGTTCCAACCGCAGGTTGTGTAGATCGGGCTGTCCCATGGTGTACGGCCACCACAGATCCGGGTGCTGGAATGTCAACTGTTCGAATTGATCTGGGGTGAAAGCGATCTGTGTGTTCTCGCCCGGCGCAAGAACCACTGGTTGCTCGACGTACATTGTGGCGTTGTCCGAACGGGTGATTGTGGCGCGGAGAACGCCGTGTGCGCGTTCGGCGGAGTGGTTGTGCACGTCGGCGCGGATCGTCAACCGCGCGCTGTCGGTGCGCGGTAGCGGCAGTTCCGAATTGACGGTTGCCGAGCCGATTTCGATAGCGCCCAGCGCTTTCAAGTACACGGGCTTGAAGATGCCGGCGTTGCGGTCGGGAACGAATGACGTGCCTCGCCGATCCGGATCGCCGTTGGGCGGCGGAAGACCGAGGTAATCCCAATTGATCCAGTCGTTCCAGCTGTCGGCCAGCTCGACACCGTCGACATCTTGAAGCGCGCGCTCCGGTGTCACCTTTACCGCCAGAACGTTTGGCTGTCCGGGCCGAATCAGGGTTGTCACGTCGAACTGGTGCTCGGCGTACATGCCAACGACCTGGTTGTGGTCGGCGATCAGGCGTCCGTTGAGCCAGATGTCAGCGCGATAGTTGATGCCCGGGAAGCCGAGCACGTAGGTCTTTCGGCCCTCCGGGGCGGTGAATTCGGTGCGGTACCACCAATCGTGTTGATAGAGATCCTGGGGCACGCGGTCGCGGAGATTCTCCCCCACATACAGATCTCGGTAGACACCGTTTTCTCGCAGTACCTCCAACACGGTGGCCGGCATTCGGCGAACCCTGTACCAGGCAGCGGCGTCGTAGTGCGGCTGAGAGACGACGTCGCCGTCCACCGACATCTTCGCCGCCGACGACAGCGTCCAATTGTCTGTCAGCTCAACGTTCTCCGGAGGAGCGGTCCTGTTACGAGTGGTCGCGGGCGTATGCGCCGCCGCGCACAACGAGAGACACGACACGGCCAGCATGATGAAGATCTTGACGGCGACCTTCGACATGTTTCCCGATTCCTCGACTTGAGCGTTCGGCCCATCATGCCGTTGGGCTTCGGCGGTGGCAACACGGCCCCACTCGGTGCGAAACGAAGCACACGAGCGGCGGCTCAGCCGATCGCGTCGGATTTACCGCCATCACGCCTCAATCAGTTCCCGATCGGTGGCCGTGGATGGCCAGTCAGCGGAGGGAACGGGCCCTCGCCGGCTTCCGGCACAACCTGCTCGTCATCCTTCGACTCGGTCTCGTCGGGTGTGGAGTCGGGCGCATCATCGTCGCCGTGTCGGCTCATTGCTGCCTCCTTTTTCTTCGCGGTCCGAGACCAATACCCGCGTTCGATCACTGGAACCCAAGAAAGGGCAATTGCCGGGTGACGGGATCGCGCAGGAGACGATGCGCCACGCGGTGGAGGCTTTAGCCTACTTGGGTGAGTTGCATAGACTGCGTCACGCGCGGTGGCCTCCCGCCGGACCCGCATATCGGGCGCGTGATGGCCGATTCGTCTTTGCCCTCGAGGGTGATCGGGTCCCAGCTGGCGTAGCTGGAGTATGCCCCAGGAACCCGCGTGCCCTCCGGACAGAAGGCGTCGGAGTGCCAAACGAGTGTCCACTGCCCGTTGAACAGCCGCGCCTCCCCGAATGCCGGCCCACCCGGGCTGTTGGCTACGGAGGCGCATCCGTCTCCGCATGGAGTGAAATACCAATCACTGGTCGTGGTCTCACCGGATTGTGAGGTCACCGTCGAGGTGTAGTGACCGCTCATGGTCGGGTCCGCCCACGCGGTACCAGCCGATCCGACAGCCCACCATCCGGCGAGTGCGGCGACGCACAGAATGCCTCGCGGAACGGTCATGATCTGGTGTCCTCCCTGTCAGCGGCCTCTGTTACCTCCTAGATTTGCTATAGCACAAAGTCGCACCAGATGGGCCTTTCCGTTTTCGGCGGCGCCGAGTTGCCACCACGGGGTGATGACCTGGCGGGGCCCCGACGGGGCTCGGTTCACCTGCACTGAACTCGCAGCCAGCCCGACCGAATCGCGTCGGCCAATGTCCAGACTGAAGCACCCAGCAGGACAATGTCTTTGAGAAGGAACTCCGCAAGCAACGTAATCGCCGGGAAACCACCGCCTGCCGGTTCGCTGATGCCTGGCGTGGTGAACAAGAAACTGATGGTCGCGATGAACAGCAAGACCGATAACAGGCTCCCGAGCGCTGAAAGCTTCGGAGCGACTGGCTTTACTGCCAGGAGTATTGCGGCACTCACCTCCATCATGCCAAGCAGTACGGAGAAGGTGTACTCGGGAAAGATTGTGTAAAGCCAGCCCATGAAAGGACTGTGCGCAACTAGTGGGGCGATCTGGTGAGCCTCGTAGTGGGCGAATTTCAGAAGCCCGATCCAGCCGATGACGATGACGAGTCCGTATCGGAGCAGCGCCGCGGCGATGGTGTCGGCCGAGGGTAACGCGCGCGTGGCAGTGCGGCCGAGACCCGCTTTGGCAGCGGTCGCGTCAACGTGGTCGGTCATGATGGCTCCTTTACGAGGTTGGTTGTTGCCCGTCGGATGTTGTCGGCCTGCGCCGCCTTCCCTAGTGCTGGACGCGATGCTGACCGACCTGTCTTGAAGGTAGGAAGCGGAGACTGGTACATATAGACCAAATAAGCCCAATTTCTTGTCCGAAAGTTCCACAAATGGATACCGTCAGTCGCGTATTGGGCTGGGCTCAGCTCGATGCCAGCGTCGATAAACGGTGTCTGCTGGGCAGCACCACACGGATGGAGGTCGCTGCTTACCCCAAGCTGCAGGCACCGTTTCACGTCCTGCTCGAGGGCGAGTGTGACCTGCAGGTTGGTTCCGTGATCATGGAGATGCGGCGCGGCGATGTCGTGCTGATCCCGAGCGGGGTCGCGCATCGAGTGATCACTTCCGGACCCGGTCGCCTACGGGGCACAACCGACACCACCGGTGATGCGTTTGTAACGACCCACAGCAGGCGCGGCGGTAGCGCGGTCATCGATTTGTTCTGCGGTCACTATTCGTTCGATGCGGGCGCAGGTGCCATGCTATTCGGCAGCCTGCCCGACCCACTGCGAGTGTCTGTCGGGCAGTCCGCCGACAGCGAGCAGATGCTGGCGATGTTGAGTGCCATGATGCGCGGCGAGGCGCAGCGCGAAGGTCAAGGTACCGCCGCGATTCTGTCGGCCTTAGCGACGGTACTTCTGGCGCTGGCACTCAGATCCGCACGGAGCACCGCCACCACGACCGCTTTGTGGACGGCCGTAGCCGATCCTCGGATCGCAAGAGCAATCGACGGCGTGCTAGCGGAGCCGGGCGCCGCCTGGACTATCGGTCGGCTCAGCCGTACGGCCGCCATGTCACGGACCACCTTCCTGCGCCACTTCGGTCAGGAAACCGGAATGACCGTGGGTGCTTTCTTGGTGCGCATCCGGGTGATGGCTGCAGCCGAGCTGCTCAGGTCGAGCGACGCGACCGTCGCCACCATCGCCGCCCAGGTTGGTTACCAATCCGAATCGGCGTTCTCGCGCGCATTCCGCGCCGAGACCGGGACGACACCGGCGCGCTTTCGGCGCAGTCAACAGCGGCGGTGGCAGTAAGGCACGAGGTCGTCACTGCGGCTCTCGTCTGACCGATCGGCGCGCTGGGCTCGTTTGTCGGGCCGTGTCGATAACCGGCGATATGGCCCCGGGGCCATGTCGAGAGCTAGTTCGGTGCTGCACGTATGTGAGCTTTGACCTTCGAGTGACATGCCGACCAAAGACGGTACTTGCACTCCACCGTGTCCGGCGAATCCGCCGACAAAACACAGTGCTCTATGTGTATGGTCGCAAGAGGAATTCCGACCCAGCCCTGATTGACTGGAAGGTGTCGCGGTGCAGACCTGTACAGCTGAGTTTGCACGCCTTCGCGCCGGAATGGGCGGACTTGACTGTGCCGCCAATCCCTTCGTCAAGCTGACCAATCCGCTTGCGTTGCAGCACTGGACGATGCCGCTGATCGAGTTGACACTTGTCGCCGGAACGACTGCGTGCTTGGTTCACGCCCTGCGGTGGCGCCGCACCCAGGCTGACGCCTCGAACTTGGTGATTTGGTTTGCAGGCATCGTCTGCCTTCTGTTCATCGAGCCGTTCACCTACTTTCCGCAGTGGTTCGGCTTGGAGAAGTCGCTTGGGGTTACGTTCGTGCACAACCAGTTCACCGTGCAGTTCTTGTATGACCGGTTGCCGCTCTACATCGTCGCCATGTATCCGTTTTTCGGTTACGCCGCATGGGTTCTGGTGCAGCGCACCGGCATTTTGCGCCGTTACAACTCCTTCGTCGGCGCGGCATGTGTGGCCTTTGCCTTCTTGGCGCTCTACGAGGTCATCGACATGGTTGGACCACAGTTTCGCTGGTGGGTGTGGAATGAGAACCTGTCGACTTCGGTGCCCACACTGTCCGGTGTTCCCTACCTCAATCTCCAGTCGTTCTCGGTAGCGCTGCCATTCGCCATGGCTTTCGTAACCCTCAGATGCTGCAAACCGGGTCAGGTGCGCGCAGTGACGGTGGCGCGCAATGTGCTGCTGGTATCGATTCTGGTGTGGCCGATCCTGTTTCTCAGTTCGCTACCGTGGTTCTTCCTGACCAAAGTCGGCGTCTCCGTCGAAACTGCCCGCATCGTGGGAACGTGGCTGTTGGTCAGCATCATCGGAGTGGTCACCGCGATCGCGTTCGTCCGCGCCTACAAGTTGCGCCGTGGCGACCCCGCGCAAGTACCGCCGGGTTCCAGTCGCGACTACTTCGTGGCAGGTTTGGTCACCGCGTATCTACTTGTATCCGCAGTGTGCTGGATCGCGGCCTTGCCGGACTACTTCCATGCCAAAGATGGCTTCACCGCTACCGGTGCCCGGGTGGGATCGCTGCCGTTCGCGCTTGCCATGGCAGCAGTGGCCATTGCCCTCACGGTGGGTGCTTACCTACGAACGACCCGTTGTGAAGAAGGTCGTCATGTCGACGCCACGCTCGTACTCGGCCCTCCACACCGCGGCCCACTGCGGTAGCGGCTGGTGGGCCGGATTGTGATAGGGCGCCTGGGACAGGATGAGCCGCCGTATCATCGCGGCGAGTTCGCGGGTCGGGACACCGTGAAACATCCGCGCAGGCTGCTCCCTTCGTGAGTGACCCATAAACCGTTGTTGCAGCCGGGTTTTCATTTCCAAGACTGCCATGTCGGACGTCATCGACTGATGTGCGGACAGGCCCCCGCGGTCAGCCTCGGGCACGTGGCGATCGAATCCCATGGCGATTTCCTCGACCACCGACATGACGTGCTTCGCCGTCGCCACGGCGTACTTCGTCCGCGTCCAGCGGTGGGGCGTCAAATGGTCGCAGATGATGAGGCCAGAGCTGCGATGCTCGATCTCCTCGACGAAATGCCACAGGATGAGCGAGGCGATACGTGGATCACCGCCACCGAAGATCGATTCGCGGTGATCGAGAAAGACCTTGAACAGCGGCGTGAAGGTAGCTTCGATGTTGGCGATGTAGGACACGTGGAAGTCGGTGCCCCGTGTGGCCAGAAGTTGGTCGAAGAGCTTGGTGACCTCGCGCTGAGTGTGTTTCAGACCCGGGTATTGCTTGGTCAACGTGTTCATATGCTTGCGGTGGGCCCATGAATGCTGGCCTTCCTGCCGCACGAAGGCGTCCATCTCCTCAGCGACGGCGGGATCGGTGACCTGATCGCTGGCCTCCCGAAGCGCGTTGATGATGTACCGCTCGAAGGGCACGGCAAAAAAGGTGAAGAGGTTGCCGAAGATGCTCACCAGCGGATTCGCGGGCTGCCACTGGAACGGCACCGTGGTATCGAAGGCCCACGGCAGTTTTCGGATCACCAGGTCAGTCATCGGCACATCCCCAGCCTCGCTCGAGCGACTACGTCTGAGCATACACTTTGGCATTTTGTATGGTGTCAATCGGAGCGCAGCGCCGCGACCAAACTGTGGCACCATCCACTTGCGCCTAGGCGTATGGTCATGCATGGAGGTGGGCGCCCACGCGGCGACCACCGATCCCAACGGGTGAAGGACGCGCATGCCATTCGACACGATCATCCGCAACGGGCGCTGGTTCGACGGCACAGGAGCGCGCTCGTCGGTTCGCAATATCGGCATATCCGCCGGGCAGATAGCGGCAATCTCGACAGAGGATCTCGACGAAGCCGGCTGCCCGAATGTCATCGACGCGACCGGCCACTGGGTCGTTCCCGGCTTTCTCGACATTCACACGCACTACGACATCGAGGTGCTGAATGGCCCGGGGTTGGCGGAGTCAGTCCGCCACGGTGTGACGACGGTGGCGATGGGTTCGTGTTCGATCTCCACCATCCACGTCGACGCCGAGGAAGCCGGTGACCTTTTCGGCCGAGTCGAGGCGATCCCCCGACGACACGTTATCGAGTCGATCGGCTCCCACAAGTCGTGGGACAGCGCCGAGGACTACGTCAAAGCGATTGAAGCTCTTCCCCTCGGTCCGAATGTGTGCTCATTCATCGGACATTCCGACATCCGCACCGTGACCATGGGGCTCGAGCGCTCGACCGACGACACCATCAAGCCCACCGCCGCCGAACTAGAGCACATGGAGCAGCTGCTGGTCGAGGCGCTGGACGCCGGCTTCGTCGGAATGTCGACCAACCAGCTTCGGTTCGACAAGCTAGACGGACAGATCTGCCGGTCGCGTACCCTGCCCTCAACGTATGCGAAGTGGCGAGAGAATCGTCGGCTCAAGAGGTTGGTGCGGGCCAGAGGCCGCGTTCTGCAGTCGGCTCCCGACATCGGCATGCCGGTCAACCTGGTTTCCCAGGCCTTCCAATCGGTCGGGGTGGTGCGCAAGCCGTTGAAGACGACGTTGTTGGCCGCGGCGGACGCGAAATCAAACCCGTTGGCGCCCTACATTCTCAAGGGGCTGGCCACGGCGGTTAACACGATTGGTGCCGACTTCCGCTTTCAGCATCTCCCAGTCCCATTCACCGTTTACGCCGACGGGATCGACTTCGTCATCTTCGAGGAATTCGGATCGGGCGAGGAAGCGATGCACCTGGCGGACTGCCTCGAACGCGACGAGCTGATGCGCGACGAGGTCTATCGGCGGCGCTTCCGCAAGGACTACGACCGTAAGTTAGGGATTCGGGTGTGGCATCGCGACTTCTTCGACGCGGTGATCAACGACTGCCCCGACCCGGATGTCGTCGGGAAATCGTTCGGCGAGGTCGGCGTTGACCGCGGGGGGCTGCATCCCGTCGATGCGTTCCTCGACCTGGTCCTCGAACATGGCGCCAAACTTCGTTGGTACACCACTATTTCCAACCATCGCCCCGACGTCCTCAAGAAGATGGCAACAGACGCCTACACCCAGTTGGGCTTTTCCGATGCCGGCGCGCACCTGCGGAACATGGCCTTCTACAACATGGGGCTTCGGCTGCTCAAGCATGTCCGCGACGCCGAAACCGCTGGGACGCCGTTCATGACAGTCGAGCGCGCCGTGCACCGCCTCAGCGGCGAGCTTGCCGATTGGTACGGACTCGACGCCGGCCATCTGCGCATCGGTGACCGGGCGGACCTGTCGATCATCAACCCCGAACGGCTGGACGACTCCCTTGAGCAATACGCCGAAGAACGCGTCGAACAATACGACGGGCTGTCGCGCATGGTGAACCGCAACGACGACACGGTTGTTGCCGTCTTCATCGGTGGCCAACAGGTTGTAGCGAACGGCCAACCCACCGAGACCCTCGGGAAAGTGCGCACCGGCAGCTTTCTCCGAGTGGGACGACGCTCACCCGCGGTGGCCTCTGGACGTCAACCCAGCGCCACACCCAGTTCCTGAGCAAAGACACGGATCATGTGCTGGACGCCAATCTCGTTGCGGCCGATGACCATATGGTCATGCTGGCCATGGCGGACGCCTTCTCCGCATTGCGGCAACATGGCGAAGTCTTCATCGCGCACCGCCGCATGCACAGCAGCGAAAATCGCGTCGTAACCGGCCCGGGTGGCGTCATCGGCTGCCGGCACCCGCGCCAGCCAGCTGTGCCGCACGGTGCAGCGAGTGGGCGACCCAGCGGGCAAGATGTCGATGACCTCTACCCCCACTGAACTGTTGGCCAGCACCAAGTTCGGATAGACCCAGTAAACGACACCCATGTTGTCACGGACATCCCAGGATCTATCCGGATCAGATTCGAGGCTAGTGATCCAGTTGAACGGAAACCCCATGCGGTGGTGCTTGCCGAAACTGTCGTGGATCGAGGTGTTGGCCAGCGTGTTCATACCAATGAGACTGTCGCCGTGCACAAATGGGAAGTGGTAGGACTCCGCGAACGCCTCCAGCGCACCTTTCCAGGACACCTCGGAACCGAACTCCCGAAAGTCGTGGTAGCCGAATGAGGCATAGTCCAGCGCTTCCAACTCAGGACCAAGGTCGCCTACGTGAGCATCGAGGTCGATATCGGCGTCGGCGTTCAATACCGCCCAGATGAATCCGAACCGCTCCTCATTGGGGAGTTCCACGAGCCCGTACGCAGCTTTGTCCATGCCGGTGAAGCCGGCGCTGCCTGGGATGGCGAACAACTGGCCGTCGTTCTTGTAAGTCCACGCGTGGTAAGGACACGTGAAACGTGTTGCGCTGCCTGATCCGCAGGCCGGCATCGCGCCGCGATGGCGGCAGTAGTTCAGGAAGACATGACTCTTTCCGCCCTTGTCGCGAGTGATGAGGAGTGAGTCACCCAGGACCGAGCGCACCACGTAGTCGTTGGGATTGGCGACCCGCGCGCTGGGAAGCACGGCTAGTGGCGTGCGCCGAAGAATCTGGGATTCCTCGATTTCGGTAATTTTCGGATCTCGGTAGTAGTGCAGCGGCACCTTCAGAACGCTGTCAGCCATATCGGTGGTCTTGTCGAGTACCACTCGCAGCGCCCGCCGCGTCAGGTCGGTGTCCAGGACGCCCGTGCGCAACGTGCCTTCAATGGTCAAGAGAAGCTCCTTCGCCGCGCCGTCGCCACTCGCTGACCATACACGAGTTACCATGTGAGTGGTCATAGATTTGTTGCGTCCGCACGGTAGCGTGCTTGGTGTGGACGTATGGCAGGCTGATTGCTGATGCGAACTCATGGCTGGTCCGGCGCGACGCCGGCCGATGACGACGAGGCTATCGCCCGCATCCTCGACGCTGCACGGCAACGGATCGATCGCTGCGGCAAAGATTTCGGGATCTCCGATGTGGCCAAGGACGTCGGCGTCACGCGCCAGACCGTCTATCGCTACTTTCCCAGCACCGAGGCGCTCCTGTTTGCTACCTCGGTCGCAGAGGTCGGCCCGTTTCTGGACAGCCTGGCTGCTCACGTACGCAAGATTCACGACCCTGCCGAAGCGGTGATCGAGGGAATTGCGCACACGCTCGAACGACTTCCTCACGAGCGCTACCTGAGCTTGTTGTTGACGCCCGGGAAGGCCAGCGCTTTCTCAGCCGGCGTCACCTCGGATATGGCGATGTCATTCGGACGGTCGATTGTGGAGAGGTTCGAGGTCGACTGGACCGGCGCCGGCATCGTCGGCGACGAGCTCGATCAGTTGGTCGAGTTCATGCTGAGAATGTTCCAATCGTTGGTCATCGACCCCGGCCGACCGCCACACCAGGGCAAGGAACTGCGGGCGTTTCTGCGCCGGTGGATGGCACCAGCCATATCGGTTCCCGCTCCGGCCCGTCAGGCCACCCAGAAGGCGAAGAGATCGGTGCGACGCACCCAGAAGGCGAGCGCAGGCAGAAGAACCCGAGTCACCACGTGATCTGCGTTGGCCGCCGGAGACTTCGGGGTCAACGCAAAACCGGGCCTTGGCTGTCGCGTTGCCGGCTCCTTCACGTCCGCGCGAGTCGGTGCTACTCTGCGGCTAGACAACCATTGCGATATGTCTAGTCGCGGAGGATATGTGACCCTATCTGCCTCGACATCCGCGCCGACTGACCTCAGCCGACTGCTCGGAGAGCCGTTCGACGACTCCGACGAAGTGATCGCGCGCGCCGTCGCGGAGGCGAGCGTTCCCGCGCTATTGATGTCGATGGTTCACATGACTGGCGACATGGGTCTGCTCGAGGAATTACCGGGACCGTTCATGCTCATTGCGATGGACCTGCAGGGTGCCATGAGTGAGCCCGACAAAGAGATCGTGCGCAAGCGCGCCTTCGATGTGATCCGCGAGTACCGGGACCGTGGCTGCCCGCCCCCGTTCGTTCCGGACGCCGAGCAGATGCGGGTGATGCTCGACGTGATGTCGGCTGGGCAGGTCAAAGAAGAACACGTCGACTATGTTGCCGCCGACCTCCGGTTCAGCGATGCCGATCAGTGCGGACCGGTGCTTGAGTCGACGCCGGAGCAGCGCAGTGGATTCCCTGTCGTCGTCATCGGCTGCGGCGAGGCCGGGCTGCTGGCCGGAATCAAACTCAAAGCTGCGGGCATTCCGTTCACGATCATCGAGAAGCAGTCTGAGGTTGGTGGAACATGGTTGGCCAACCGCTATCCCGGTTGCCGCGTCGATATCGCCAACCAGTACTACGCCTACTCATTCGAGCCGCTTGACCACTGGACTCATTACTTCTCTGAACAACCGGAGATCTTGAAATACCTCAACGACGTTGCGGCCCGCCACGACATCGCTCCCCAGGTGCGGTTCAACACCAAGGTGACCAGCGCCTCGTGGGATGAGGACTCGGCGACATGGCGAGTGATGGTTCGCGCCGCGGATGGTAGCGAGGAGACACTGACCGCCCGAGCGCTGATCTGCGCAGTCGGCCAGTTCAGCAACCCGGTGATCCCGGATATCAACGGCGCCAAGGAATTCCGCGGCCCCGCCTTTCACACCGCGGACTGGCGCGACGACGTCGACCTGGCGGGTAAGCGTGTGGCGGTCATCGGCGCGGGCGCCAGCGGTTTCCAACTCGTGCCCGCCATCGCCCAGTCGGCCCAACACGTCGACGTCTATCAACGCACACCACAATGGATGGCGCCCAATCCCATCTACCACGACGCTATCCCGGATGGCGCCAGGTGGGCGATACGCCATCTGCCCTACTACGGCAGGTGGTCGCGGTTCGTCTCGTGGTGGCCGATCGCCGACGCACTCGACGAGCAGGTGACTATCGACCCCGGTTGGGACAACGGCGGGCTCTCGTGCAGCGAGTCGAACCACGCGATACGTGAGATGTTCATCGCATGGATGCGGGTCTTCTGCAGCGACGAAGAACTGTTGGCGAAAGTCACGCCAAACTATCCGCCAATGGGTAAGCGGACCTTGCAGGACAACGGAACCTGGCTCACCACGTTGCAACGCGACGACGTCAAGCTCATCACTGACCGTATCGCCGGTCTCACCTCTGACGGAGTGACGACCGTCGACGGAACCCATCGCCCTGCGGATGTGGTGGTGTGGGCCACTGGATTTGATGTAAACCACCAACTCGGGCCGCTCAATATCCGCGGCCGCGACGGCGTCGAACTCAACACGGCGTGGGGCGACTCCGCCTACGCCTATCTCGGCATCACCGTGCCGGGCTTCCCGAACTTCTTCTGCATGTTCGGACCGGGCACCAACGCCGTAAACGGAGCCAGCATCATCTACAACTCCGAGTGTCAGATGCGCTACATCATGGGTTCCATCGACATGGTGCTAGCCGGCGAATTCGGTTCCGCCGCCGTGCGGGCCGACGTGTGCGATGACTACAACCGACGGAGCCAGGAGCGCCTGAAGCGGATGGTGTACAGCCACCCAGCGGTCTCCACCAGCTACTACAAGAACGCCGCGGGCCATGTGCCCACGTTGTACGGGTTCCGGATCTTCGACTACTGGAAGTGGACTAATCGACCCAACGCCGACGAATACGAGCTGCGTCCGTAACAGGGCTGATGGCGGGTCCAACGGTTGCCGGCGATGCCTGTGGCTCGGGGCCGCCGCAGCCTATCTAGGGACCCCTTTCGACCGGGTGCAGAAGTCTTAGGCCAGCATCGGGTCGATCGCCGAGCGAGGCACGAGCACCTGGACCGGCCCGGCCGAGTCGGGCAGCGTGCCCTGGTCGAAGAAGAAAATCACTCCGTCGTTGACCACCGCGAAGTTTTGGTAGTTAGCCGGGTTGTACAGCGCGGGTTGCACGACCGGCGACGCCGGTTGTGGCGTGGCAGTGGCAGGCTGTCCCGGTTGCGGGGACGGAGCGGGCCCGGCCGGCGAAGGTGCCTGTTGCTTCTGCAGTTCAGCCTGGACGATGGGCGCTACGGTCCGCAGCGGATCGTCGACTCGCCACAACGGCGTGTTTTGTTTGTCGTCAGATGCGGCCGTGTAGACGATTTCTTTGCGGTAGCTCTGGTCCCAGTTGAACGCCTTGAACGTCGTTTGCGGTTGCGCGCCGCCGACGTTCCGGTACACGTTGAACACCACAGCCTGAGTGCCCCGCGGTGGAATCGAGGAGCTGTATTCCGTCGGCTTGATCTTCAGCTGAGAGGGCTTGTCACCGGGCGCGCCCGATTTCGCCGCGCTGAGAAATGCGTCGCGTGTCTGGGAGACAAAGTCGGCGATCGGCTTCTGGTCGGGATAATCGAGCGGAATGCTTATGTCGACGCTATATGCGGGGTCGGACAGCTGGATCTCACACGTGCTGCCGGTGTTGTTGCCCTTGAGGTCGGCGCAGTAGTCCTTTGGCGCCGCTACCGCCGCGGCAGGAGAACCGAGGAGTGCCGCAGCCGCGGCGAATACGGCAACGTTGAGCAGGCGCATTGGTAAATTCCTCCAAGCAAACGCGGCCTTGGCGCCGCGGACGAGCGATTACCGGGCAGCGCTCGGGCCAGAGGGGCAGGCGAGGCCACCGCGTGCCCACCGTAGCCTGAAGTGAGGGTTCGAGCGAAGTCGCGCTCTACCGAGCGGCCACATATCGCTGCTCGGCCACGCTCAAATCCCTCATCTAGGGAGTGTCAAGGATCAACCGAAATAACTGTCAACCGTCAGCCGAAACACCGTCAGGCAGCGGCCGGTGTTCAGATTGCACCCGACGAACGGAGGCGCTCCATTCCGGCCGCGTCGTAGCCTGCCAGGGCGCCGAGTAACTCTTCCGTATGCTGCCCAACGTGCGGCGCTGCGGGCGGTGCAAATCGTTCGTCGGGTTTGGTCTTGATGCACGTCCCCATCAATCGCTGTGACGTCCCGTCCGGCTGAGCCTGCTCGTAGAGGAGTCGGCGGGCCTTCGCGTGGTCGTCATCGAAGAGGTCTGCTCCCAAAAATGCTGGGGCTCCTGCGATATCAGTCGCAATGAAGAAGTCGGTCCATTCCTTGCGGGTGCGGCTCGCAAAAATCGCCGTTAACTCCTCGCGCAGCCGGGCCTCTGCCGCGACGTCCTCCCCCGCCTTGCGGCGCCCCGGCTCGTAGAGATCCATCCTGTCGAGTGACTCGCAGAATCTCAGCCAGAACTTGTCCTCCAGGGCGTTGAACACCACGTAGTTGCCGTCGCTCGTGGTGTAGTACTGGTAGCGAAGCGAAGCGCGGATTCCCTCACCGTAGGCCGGTTGACCGTTCGCCAGGCCTGCGAGGTGTTGAAAGTTCCAATTGATCGCGGCATCGACCTGCGCTACCTCGATGTACTGGGGCTTGCCGTCACGACCGGCGGCATGCAACGCGGCGAGCACGCCCATCGCTGCGTAGAGCGGTCCCGCCAGAACACCCGTCGTCCCTGTGGCCGCACCAGAAAGGCGGGGCGTGCCATCCGCATCGAAGATCGGCGGACTCAAGCCGGCGAAACAGTCGAAGGACAGTCCGTGTGTGGGCAATCGGGTGTATGGCCCATAGCTGCCCATGCCGTTGAGCACGCAATAGACAACTGTCGGGTTGACGGCGACGATGTCGTCATAGCTGAAGCCCAGCCGGTGCGCGGTCCCATACCGTAGTCCGTCGATCACGACCGCCGATGTCGCGGCAAGGCGGCGAAACGCATCTTGCCCCTCAGTCGTTTTCAGGTTGATCGCGACGCTCTTCTTGCCCCGGTTCCAGTGCGAGTCCTGCAGCTCGCCGCCAGAAACCGCCGAGCCGCGAAAACCACCGCCGCCAGGTGGCTCAACCTTGATCACCTCTGCGCCGAGGTCAGCCAGATGCCCGCCCAGTGCATCCGCAGAGAAGAGCGACACCTCGAGGACTCGTACGTCCTTGAGAAGTTCCATCACGCGACCTTTCCAACCTCAAATCCCGACGCGGACTCGCGCCGCGTCGTCAAGGTGCAGTGCCCCGCTACATCATGGTGATCGATTTGAGCTCGGTGTATTCCTCGAAGCCCCAGCGACCCTGCTCTCGGCCAAGACCACTTTGCTTGAAGCCGCCGAGAGGACCCCCGCCGTTGAACATGCCGCGCGCCGGCAGAGACCAGCCGGGGCCCTGTCCTCCCCCCGGATTGGCTCCTAAATCGGCGCCGGATCCGACCGTCTGCACCATGATGGTGCCGGTTCTGACCTGCCTCGCTACGTTGAATCCCTTTGCGGCGTTGCGACTCATCACCAGACCCGCCAAACCGTAGATGGAGTCGTTCGCGATGCGGATGGCTTCGTCTTCGGAGCGATAGGTCATCACCGCCAGCACAGGCCCGAACATCTCGAACGCGGCTTCTACTACGAACCGACGGCATTTGTCGGCTGCCGCAGCGACATGCGGTTATGTCAGGAGGAGGTGTTCGGGCCTGTGCTGGCGGTGATGACCTATCGCTCCGAAGACGAAGCCATCCGCATCGCGAACGACTCCATCTAC
>NZ_LZLE01000089.1 GCF_001673155.1 Mycobacterium sp. 1423905.2
GGTCCGACACAGCGCCCCGGAATGACTCACGAGTCGGCAGGTCTAATGGGCGGATGGCTGCACGTGATCGCACCTTTGCGGTTGCCACGTTGGACATGGGTAATGCCGACCGCCAGCTGGGCCAAGCCCTGCCACAGCGGTTTCTCGTCGACCCGGCCGCTCTTCCATGCGGCCTCCAGCACCTCGTGCGCGGCGAACGCCAAGCCATCGTTCAGCAGTTCCTGGGCATAGGCAAGGGATTTGACCGGCGACAACTCGAGATCATCTGGAATACGGGCCACACCCTCGCTGCCCGGCGGAAGAAGCCGGCCCAGGGCATCGCGGGGTTGAGCATTGCGAGGTCGCCCGGAGTTGTCGCGATCACGTGCAGCCATCCGCCCATTAGACCTGCCGACTCGTGAGTCATTCCGGGGCGCTGTGTCGGACCCGCGAATCGCCCTGCCACGGGCAAGTTACGCGATATGACCTCAGACCCGTTCGGCGTGGCTCAACGCCTGCTCTGATGCGCCAGGCGTTCCTCGAGCACCGCGACCAATTGCCCGAGGCTGCCCGCGCCACAATGGACGAAGAGTTCAGCGTGGCATCCCGGGAAGGCCGAAGAGACAGGAACGTCGGGGGGCGTGCTGGCACATGTCTGCGAAAGAATGGCTGGATGACGCGATCGAATCCGGCGAACCAGCGGGGTTTGGCGGCATCTATATGCCTAGGGCGGGTTAAGACCCGACCTCGGAAAACCCCGTGGCGTGGCCGGGTTCAGGGTGTCGCTGTCGGCGGTAACCCCGGCGGTGACGCTGAGCGGCATCACTTCCAGTTCAGAGTCCGCCGCGAGCTCTTCGATGCAGGCTTGCGAGGCGCCGAGATAGGTGCTGTCCAGGTCGATTTCGGTGGCCACGCACCAAGCGTGGTCATCCGGCCACCACAGGTTGGCGGACAGGTGTGATACCTGGTGGATACCTAACGACTGGGAGGCCGCGGCCAGAGGACCGCGGGCCAGGTGGTAGTTGCGTCCCGGTAACGAGAAGGTCGACCCGTCATGAAATGCCGGGTCGAGTGCAGCGTGGCCGTGCCACACGGCAAACCAGCAGCGGTCAGTGGTCATGGTATGTCTCGCTAGGGTGCGGGCGAGCGAGGCGGCAATGTTGGGCGGCAGTGTTCCCACCGCCGGTGCTTCGTCGAGGAGGCCGGGCTGTTCGGGCCGGTACCCGGAGTCGTACCGCGATGTGTAACCGAGCAGGCGGGCGAACTGCATTTGCGGGTGCACCACTTTGCGGTTAGCCCGGGCGATCTGTGCCCAGCTCACCCGTCGCCGCTCGCCGCCTTGGTGATCGAAGGCGGGGTGGAGCACCCGGGCGTAGGCGGCGAAGCTGGCCGGAACTAGCGACCCGACGTTCTCTGCAAAGCTGCCCGCGCTTTCGGTCAGCCACCGTGCCGGGCCAACGTCATTGACGACATCGAGCGCACCGACCGCAGCCACGTAATCCCCTCTGTCAGTTATTGCCGATGGTGGTGGTGGTATCCGATGTGGCGATGAACCCGGTGTAGGTCTGTCCCGAGCCGATCCGGCATGCCAGTGCAATCGTGTCGGTCCATACGCAGATAGCGTCGTCGAATGCGTATGCGGTGTTTTTGGGTAGCAGGTTGATCGGGTGGCCCTCGAACTCGGGATTACTGCCGGGGCTCGGGGTTTCAACGCTGGTGAACTTGATTGGGCTGACGACGGTGCCTGACTCGAACAGGCTCACGGTGTTCGCTGCCCCGGGGGCGCCGGCGAACGGCCCGGTGCAGTTCATCGCATACATCATGCGGTGATTGGATGACGTGCAGTACAGACCGCTGGGTGTGCGGAAACCGCGCACCGAGTAGGCAAGCCCGCGTCGCACCGTGTAGTCGCTCTCAGATGCCTTCGGGTAGGAGGAGAAGTCCGGGGCGACCGGCGCGGCCTGCGCGGCGAAAGCCGGGACCGTGGCCACCATAGCCAGGAAGCCCGCAACCGCCTGGCCGATCCGATTCATGAACCCATTATCACTGCACTCCAGGTGGTGACCGGACACTTTTTGATGCGTCAGACCGCCAACTAATGCGAACCTTGATATATCGCCGACAGCACAGACTGGATGATGACTGGCAGCCTCAACCCAGGCACGCCCCCGAAGGGAGAACGCGCTGCGTGAAGAGGAACCGCCTGTATAGCTCAGTGTTCTTCGCCGTGATGGCTGCGCTATTCCTGGTCCTGTTCGTGGTAAACGTCATTCACGGCACGTGGCTGGGCTTGATCAGTACCGGAGGCCTCGCCGTCTTGATGGGCTACCGGGCCTGGTCCGGCAAGCGCCGCACGAACCAGCAATAGACCCACAACTCCAACACCGACCGGTGCTCAAATCCGTTGGGGCATTGCTGTTGTGGATGGCATAGCAATTAAAATTCACCGTGAGATGCGGGTGAGGCCAGAGTCGTGCATCGCCTCGACGATCAGGCCCATGTAACTACGCACCACCCTGTCCGCGAGCGCCCCGGCCTTAGCCTCGACAGACGCAACGGGCTCAGTCACCGAAAAATGTGTCGTGACCCATCCCGATTCTGGGGCAACATATTCATGACCACTATTTCGAGAAGGGCAGGATGGTGAAGCTGGCGGAGGCGTTATCGCTGCGCGCTAATGCGGCGCGCCGTATCGAGCAGTTGCGCTCTCGTATCGTGAGCAATGCTCGTTATCAAGAGGGCGAAGAGCCAGCCGAGGACGCTGCGGCACTGCTGGTCGAGGCGAGCGAGGTGCTCGCCGAATAAGAAACTTTGATCCGGCGTATCAATCGCACGAACGCGTCCACTGCGATCGGTACCGACGGCACATTGACTGATGCGCTGGCTCGTCGAGACGCGTTGCGTCTGCGTCACCACGTCGTCACCGCTGCAGCGGACGCGGCCGCGGGAATCAGCCAATCCGGCTATGCGCGGCAACTGCGCTCGGAGCTGAAAATGCTGTCCGCCTTGCCCGTTGCCGAGCTACGCGTCCAAGCCGATGCGCTGGCACGCGAGCTTCGTGAACTCGATGTTCGTATCCAACAGGTGAACTGGGAGGTGGAACTGCTGGATTGACGGCCGAAGTGAGCAGGTAGTCGTCGCGGGGGCCGTGCACAAGCCCCGACCGGCGGGCCAAGCCCGGTCTCTCCTGGCGCACGAAGGGCAGTGCTCAGGGTTCGACTCCCTGTCACATCGCAGCCCAGCATTGCGTACAGGTGATTGGGCACGGCGCACAGCACACCACCACGTGCAGACCCGTGACGACGAGGGCGGGTAAGGGGCATCAATCTTCGGCGATCGCATAACGTCCCGGCGAGACCCAGGCGGTGAGGACCTGCCGGGGGGCGTCATTACAGTGCGTTTCGCCCGGCAGATATGGTAGCGACCTTCCTGAAGGGTGAAACCGTGTGCAAGCACCGAATATTCATTGACGACGTCAATGGGCGTGTGATGGATCAATCATGTGTCGTGGAAACCGGCAGACCCGGGCCACCTCGCAGTCGACAGGCTCTGGCGGCGATGACACTCGTGTGCGTCGTCGTTATGGCGTTGGTGGGCTGTGGCGGTCAACGCGCGCCAGCTCAAGACAAATCGACCACCACGCCGTCGACAACAGCAACGCTGAGTCCTTCGCCGAAGTCACCCGACGCCTATCACCAAAGCGATGTGCCCTTGACAGGGCTCAAGGATCCGAACGCGGTTGCAGTCGATGCGGCCGGCGCTCTCTACGTCACGGACGCGGGCAACCGCCGAGTCCTCAAACTGGCCGCCGGGTCCACCAGTCAGACCGAACTGCCCTTCACGGGCCTGCAAAACCTGACCGGTATCGCCGTCGATCCGGCGGGCAACGTGTACGTGACCGACTTCAGCGACGGCTACCCCGGTGTCGGGCGGGTAGTCAGGCTGGCGGCCGGCTCCAACGCTCAAAGCACGCTGCCCGTAACCGATCTCGCGGACCCTCGCGGTATCGCCGTCGATCCGACGGGTGGTCTGTATATTGCCGATCGCCGCAATAAACAGGTGGTGAACCTGCCGGCCGGCTCGGCGAGCCAAAAGATTCTGCCCTTCCGGGGGCTCGAGTTTCCCAGCGGTGTTGCAGTCGATGCCGCAGGCGCCGTCTATGTCACCGACGCCGGTACCAGCCGCAACCGAGTGCTCAAGTTGCCGTCAGGCTCGACGAGCCAGACCGAGCTTCCCTTCACCGGACTCAACCAGCCAACCGGGGTAGCAGTCGACCGCCAGGGCACGGTGTACATCACCGACTTGAACAACCGCCAAGTCCTCAAGCTCACTGCGGGCTCGACGAGTCCAGTTGAGCTCCCCTGCAAAGGCATCAATTCGCCCGAAAACTTGAGCGTGGATGGAATCGGCGCCGTCTACGTTGCCGATTCCATGCAGGCGCGAGTCGTGAAACTCGCGCCCTCCTAAGCAAGCAAGCGCGTAATGCTGGCCCCTACTCGCGCGCGTCGACAGTAGGACTTTCCCCTTGCCAAACACACTGCGTGGTGTCGGTTCACCCGAAGTACACGGCGCTGACCGCACCGACTTGTGCGTGATCAGCCAGTACGTTGGTCGCGTGGTCGCCAACAGTGTCCGTAGCCGCAGGATCGCTCGAGGGGTGCTCGCGCTGGTGTGCGTGGCTGCGGCGGCCGCAGGTGTGGTCGTCGCGGGGCGCATCGAGGAGCGGGCACAACCGTGTTGGAGTGTGCGGCAATTCATCGAGTTCAACCGCGCTACGCAGGCCTCGCTGAAAGCCAAGACGCGGTTTGCGCCGCCCGGTTCATACGAACCAGACGTGGTACCGGCTGCCGGCGACTACCAGGCCTGGCTCGACGGTCTGCAGCAGCACGCCAACCAAGTGACCGCACCTGAGCTGTCGGCGCACGCGCAACGAGCCGCGGCGCTGGCGCGCGAATTCATGAACGATGCCAACAAGATGAACGCCGAACTGGACAAACAAGACCCCCTGAAACCGCAACTGCCACCATCGGCGAAGGCGGCAGGCCAGGTCAACCGCGAGTTCGGCGACGAAATGGCCACGCTGGCACGCGCCTGCCCGACCTGAGCGCGCCGGCAGCCACTCGCGCCTCACCACTGCGCCGCGTGACGAGACGATGCGACGTGGAAAGCGGCCCGGCGGAAGGCGACACTTCGCTGCCCTGCCCTGCCCTGCCCTGCAGGGCGCGAGCGCCCAAATCGATGACGCAAAAAGCTCCGCTCCTCGCCGATAATGGTGAGATGACGGGCTATTCGGTTAGCGCCGCGCAAAGGCTGATCAGGCGGCGCCGGCTGTGGTGGCTTTGCATGCCGGCCATGGCGTGTCTGGTGGCGGCGACTGGTGCGTGCGCTGCCCTGGATCGCAGCTCCGAGGCCCGCCACCTTCAAGCCGAAATAGCGAAGATGCCTGGGGTCGACAGCGTTAATCCCAGCTATATGAACCAATTTCGCGCTCTACCCGTCATCGGTTGACGAGGTGGTGGCGGTGGAACCCGAGCTACGGCTGGCCGCCCGGGCCCTTGCCGCAGCGGCTGCCGCCCCGGTCCCCGTCGTTGTGCTGGGTCAGACGGTGGAGCACTTCACCGACCGGGAGCCCTTCGACGCGGTGGTGTGCTCGTTGGTGCTGTGCTCGGTGCGCGAGCCGGATGCGGTGCTGCGGCGGCTGAGTTCCTTGTTGCGGCCCGGCGGGCAGTTGCGTTACCTCGAGCATGTGGCGAGCGCCGGTGCTGTGGGCCGGCTGCAACGCCTCGTCGACGCGACGTTCTGGCCGAGGTTGTTCGGCAATTGCCACACCCATCGGGAAACCGAGCAGGTGATCGCCGGCGCCGGCTTCCAGGTGGAGGTGTCGCGTCGAGAGCTCACGATGCCGGGCTGGTTGCCGTGGCCGGTGTCGGAGTTGGTGGTGGGGCGCGCGCGTCGGGTCTAGTCGCCGTCCCCCATTCGCCGAGCCTGCGCTCAGCGCGCTAAATCACGGCTGCGGGTGCTGTGAGCGCAGGCTCAGTGCGGCTAGCGCAGACTCGACGCGCGCAGTTCCCGCGCATCCCGAACACGACGCACGATGTCTGCTGGGCGATCCGTCGCGACCACCCGAATGATCAGCCAACCCAGCCGCTCTAACGCCTCACTGCGCCGGATGTCCTTGGTGTACTGCCAACGATCCAAGCGGTGGTGTTCGCCGTCGTATTCGACGGCGACCAGCAGATCCTCCCAGGCCATGTCGAGGTAGAACACCTGCCTCCCGTCTGCGCACACGACTGGTATCTGGGTCACCGGTCGCGGAAAACCGGCCCTGAGCAGGAGCAGACGCAGCCATGTCTCTCGGGGTGACTGGGAGCCGGTGTCGACCAATTGCAGCGCAGAATCGAGTTGCCGCAGCCCGCGCGCACCGGGGTGGCGCTCAGCCAGTTCGGCGACTTCCTCAACCTTGACGCCGGTAGCGCTGATGAGCGCGTCGAGGCGGGCGATCGCGGCGTCAAGGGGCGGGCGGCGCGCGAGGTCGTAGGCCGTGCGCGCGGGAGTGGTGACGGGAAGGTGGGCGATGACGCCGACTTCGTCCGCGTCCAGGCACACGTCGTAGGTGCGGATGCCCTGCGGTGGTCGAGCGTTGGGCCAGATCAACTCGATGGGGAGGCGCTCGTCGACCCACTTCGACCCATGGCAGGCCGCCGCGCTCACCCCGGCGACCACCCCCTGCCGATGCGACCACAACCAGGCGGCCTCGGTGCGCTGCCGCAGCGACAGCACCGGTTGATCGCGGGCGACGTACACGTCGGGAAAGATCCGGTGGAACCGGGTCCGCAGGTGGTGAGGCCGCAGGGTTCCGCCGCGGACCGCTTCGCTGCCCAAAAATGGTCTTGTCATGACCGCAGGCTGGTTCAGTGCGCCGACGCGGGTGTGCCGAAACTGCGCTCAGCGCGGCGAATTGTGGACGAAGCGTGATGTGTGCGCAGGCTCGGCGGAACAGCGCAGGCTCGGCGACCGAAAAGCTAGCTCAGCAGCGCGGGCAGCCGGTCCAGCAGCCCCGGCAACGCGGTGCTGGCCGACTCGCGGATGCTGAGGGTGACGCTGGGGGTGAGCGGTGTCGGCTCGGGGTTGACCTCGATGACCGTCGTACCCTGCGCCAACGCGAGCTCCGGAAGTCCGGCCGCCGGATAGACGATCGCCGACGTCCCGACCACGACCATCACGTCGGCGGCCTGCGTCGCCGCGACCGCGCACCCCCACGGCCCCTGGGGCAGGGCCTCGCCGAACCACACGATGTCGGGGCGGATCAGGCCGCCGCATCGGCACACCGGCGGGTCCACTTCGATCGCGGGCTCGGCCATCACCGGCAGCGGATCGGTGTAGGCGACACCGCAACGCGCACACCGGAACGCGAAGAGGCTGCCGTGGAGGTGATGCACCGGGGAACTGCCCGCCCGCTCGTGCAGGTCGTCGACATTCTGGGTGATGACGGTGACCTCGGCCTGGTCCTGCCAATCCGCGATCGCCCGGTGACCGGCGTTGGGTTCCACGTCGCCGACCAGGTAGTGGCGCCACAGGTACCAGCCCCACACCCGCTCGGGATTGCGTTCCCAACCCTGGGTGCTGGACAGCTCGTACGGGTCGAAGCGGGCCCACAACCCGTTCTTGTCGTCGCGGAAGGTCGGTACGCCGCTTTCTGCGGAGATCCCCGCGCCGCTGAGCACCGCCACTCGCATCCCACAAACATAGCCGGGCTTAGGCAATACTGGTTGTGTGGAGCTGCGCGATTTACTTAAGGTCGACATGAGGGCGGGAAAACCGTTGTTCGACCAGCTCAGGACACAGGTGATCGACGGGGTGCGGGCCGGCTCGCTGCCGCCGGGCACACGCCTGCCGGCCGTTCGGGAACTGGCCGGTCAACTCGGCGTGGCCGCCAACACCGTCGCCCGCGCCTACCGTGAGCTCGAATCGGCGGCCATCGTCGAAACCCGGGGCCGCTTCGGCACCTTCATCTCCCGCTTCGACCCCACCGACGCCGCGATGGCGGCCGCGGCGAAGGAGTACGTCGACGTCGCCAAGGCGCTGGGGCTGACCAAGTCCGACGCGATGCGCTACCTCACGAACGTTCCGGACGACTGAACTCCAGCAACGTCAAGCACGGCCGCAGCGGGTCCAACACCGGCAGCCGATAGACGGCCGACAGAGCCGCGTTGAGCAACCGCCCGCGGGCCGGCGGCAGGTGCACATCGCGGACCGCGCCGACACCGGGCACCGTGTTCGCCAGGTCGGCGGCCTGTGCGACGGACAAGCTGAACGGCATGGTCGGCACCTTGTAGCGCAGCGACGTGCGCATCATGCCCAGCCGACTCCACAGCGAGAACCAGCGTGGCGGCAGATCGAAGAGCATCCGTCCGCCGGGGAATCGTTTGGCGCATTCGGAGATCAGCCCCAGCGCCTGCTCGGGCTGCAGGTACATGAGCAATCCCTCGGCGCTGACGAATACCCCGTCGGACGGGTCGACGCGATTCATCCAGCTGTAGTCCAACGCCGATTGCGCGCACACCGACACCCGATCCGACGACGGCAGCAACCGAGTGCGGATGTCGATGATGGGCGGCAAATCCACGGTCAGCCAACGGAATTGACTATCCGGCAGGGCGCCCTCCAGGCGCCAGAAGCTGGTCTGCAGGCCTTCGGCCAGGGCCACGACGGTCGCCGCGGGATGAGTCGCCAGATAGGCCTGGGTCTGTAGATCGAAGGCTCGCGCCCGCAGCGCGATGTCCTGGTGAGTGGGGCCGAATTTGGCGAAGTCGAAGTCGATCGAGTCGACCAACGCCACGGCCAGCGGGTCGTCCAGGACGGAGTCGGGGCGGCGGGCCTCGGTGGCCCGGGCGTTGAGTGTCAGCAGCGCCGTCTCCGAGACGCCGGTGAGGCTGACCCGTTGACGTGCGGACTCACCGGCGGGGGTCACTTCAGCACCTTGGCCAGCGTGCGCAGGTTCCGGGTGGTGGTCGACGACTTGTACCGCTTCTTTCCCATGGTCTTACCGATAGTGCTGTCCAATGTGCTGCCTTTCGGGATCTGCCAGTAGAGGACGCCCTGGCCGCGACTGATCTTCTCGTCCGGGCCACTGCTCAGTGCGGCCAGCTCGTCGAGCACCGTCTCGTCGGATACGAACGTGACGTAGGACTGGTAGCCGTCGACCTCGCGTTCGAAGGGGTAGGCCGCGTCGATCTCACGCACGGTGTCCAGGTCGTAGGCGAGCACCCAGGCGTCGTAGCCGAACCTGTCCCGCAGCGCGGCTTCGGCTTTCTTGCGCACCGCCGTGACACTAGACGACGACTCGAGTACGACGTTGCCGCTGGCCAAGACGGTCCGCACGGCGCTGAAGCCGGCGTCGGTCAGGGCGGCGGCCACCTCGGCCATCTTGAGGTTGACGCCTCCGACGTTGACGCCGCGCAGAAATACCGCGTACTGGGTCATGGTTGTGATTCCATCAGGCCAACGGAGAAAGCGGCAACGGCGACGTAGGCTTTCGACATGGGCCGCCAAGTCTTCGACGACAAATTGCTCGCAGTGATCAGTTGCAACTCGCTGGGAGTGCTGGCCACGATCAAGCGGGACGGACGCCCCCAGCTGTCCAATGTGTCCTATCACTTCGACGCCCAGAAGTTGCAGCTGCAGGTGTCGATCACCGAGCCGCGCGCCAAGACTCGCAACCTGCGCCGCGACCCGCGAGCGTCGATTCTGGTCGACGCGGACGACGGCTGGTCCTACGCCGTCGCCGAGGGGACGGCCGAATTGACGCCGCCGGCGGCCGCGCCCGACGACGACACGGTCGAGGCGTTAATTGCCTTGTATCGCAACATCGCTGGTGAACATCCCGACTGGGACGAATACCGCGAGGCGATGGTCACCGATCGGCGGGTGGTGCTGACGCTGCCGATCTCGCATGTCTACGGCCTGCCGCCCGGTAAGCGTTAGGCTGAACCGCATGGCCGAATCGAAGTCCCCGGAAGACGCCCAGCCAGAGGACGACACCAAGCGCAAATTCCGCGAGGCCCTAGACCGCAAGTTGGCGAACTCGTCGGGCAAGTCCGAGCACAAGGATGGCGGCGGCAAGCAGTCGCGGGTGCACGGTCCGGTGGAGAACCGGCGGGAATTCCGCCGCAAGAGCGGCTAGCCCAATCTGATTGGCAGACAGCGGGTTAGCCGGGCGGCGTCGAAAACAGGCGGAATGACGGATCGTCGGCGCCCGGCTGGCCGCGCAGGGCGCCTCGGGTGCTGGGGTGGTCGAAGTTCAGCCGGGACGGGTCGTTCTGGTAGGCCCAATCGGTGACGATCGTGCGGTGCCGGAATTTCCAGTGACCGTCGTGCCGGCTGTAGGTGTCCAGGTACCGGCCGCCGATGACGACGTCGACGTCGTGTTCGGCACCGGCGAAGGTGTGGAACGCCAGGCAGTAGACCTCACCGCGGGCGGTGTCGCCGTCGATGGCGAAGTTCGTGGTGGTGATGTTGTGTTGAGAGACACGCACATAGGGCTGCGCGGCCTGTAGTTGAGCGATGAACTCCTCGACGCCGCCGGTGGAGAACGAGCCGTGCGAGTCGGTCGCGTCCGGGTGGTACAGGCGGCGCAGTGCGTCGTAATCGGCGCGGTCGACGGCCCGGCAATAGGCCGTGACGAGTTGATGCAGTTCGTCGCGGGCCAGCATCAGTGCCAATCTGGCCTCGTCCACCACCACGCCACGATAACCGTGGGTAGCGTCCCATGAAACGGTCGTCGGTCTTAGGGTATGGAGCGGATGGTCAAGAAAGGTCGTTGACATTGAAGCTGTGGCTCGCTCAAGATTCCGAGGCCGACAAGCTACTGGCCGAGAATCCTTTCGCCCTGCTCGTCGGAATGGTGCTCGATCAGCAGATTCCCCTCGAAAAGGCGTTTCGCGGACCGAAGGTGATCGAAGATCGGATGAGCCTGGCCGGGCCCAGGAAGATCGCCGACCGGATGGGCGGCTTCGACGCCGGCGACATCGCCGACTACGACCCCGACAAGTTCGCCGCCTTGTGCTCGGAAAGACCTGCCATACATCGTTTTCCGGCCGCCATGGCCAAGCGGATCCAGGCCCTCGCGCAGATCATCGTCGACCGATACAACGGTGATGCCGCCGCCATCTGGACCGCCGGCGACCCCGACGGCAAGGAGCTGCTGCGCCGCCTCAAGGGGCTGCCCGGTTTCGGCGAACAGAAGGCCCGCATCTTTTTGGCATTGCTCGGCAAGCAGTACGGGGTGACGCCGCCGGGCTGGCAGGAAGCGGCCGGTGACTTCGGCCGGCCCGGAACCCACCTGTCCGTCGCCGACATCGTCGACGCCCAATCGCTGGGCAAAGTGCGGTCGTACAAGAAGCAGATGAAAGCAGCAGCCAAGAGTGCGCAAGGAAAGGCGGCAACGTGAAGACACACATAACGTGTCCGTGCGGGGAAGCCATCGTCGGTAAGGACGAGGACGAGCTGGTCGAGCTGACCCAGGCCCATCTGGCCGATGCTCACCCGGGCCTGGAGTACGACCGGGACGCCATCCTCTTCATGGCTTACTAGCTCGCCGCTTCCGGTAGAGCGGACCGGAGAACTAGGGGACCACCGTCGAGCCGATGGTGGGCAAGAACTGGCACTGCCGGTCCTTGGTGGTGACCTGACCGAAGATCGTCGACATGATGCTGCCCGAACCGGTGTCGGCGATGGCGGTCAAGGTGGTCGGGCCGTCTGCGTTGATGTCGGTGCGCGGCTTGAGCGTCACGCTGCCGGACTTACCGGTGGTGAGGTTGATCCAGGTGACGTTCAGCGGCAGCTTTTGCACTTCGGCGGGCCCGGGCGTGCCGACCGCGGTGAAGACGTAAGCGGTCTGGCCGGGTCCGGGGCCGGGGGTGGGAATGGTGGCCGGTCCGGCCACCGACAGCGCGGTGGCCAGCGCGTTAGCCCCCTCACCGAGGCAGTTGGAGCCGATCGAGGGGTACATGAAGTCTTGCGTCGGCGGCGCGTCGGGGCCGAAACCAGGCGCCGGGCCGGGGGCGGGCGCCGGGGCTGGAGCGGGCGCCGGTTGCGCGGCGGGTGCCGGTGCTGAAACCGGCTCGGCCGCCGGTGCCGGCGGCGCAGGCGCGGCGGACGGCGCAGGAATGGGTGCGGGTGCGGCAACCGGCGGCACAGCTTGCGGCTCAGCCACCGGCCCTGGGCCGGCGGCGTGTACCGGGTCTACCCCGGTCGGTATGTGGGGCAGCGTGCCGGGCTCGACGCCGGCCGGCGGGACGTGCGGCACGCCGGCGGCCTCGGGTGTGGTCACGCCGGCCGGGGCCGGGCCCGGTAGATGCGCGGTGGGGTTGGTCGGATCGGAGACGAAGTGGTTCACCGACGCGGCCACGTTCTTAGACTCCGTCGGCGCCGCCGGGTTGTGCGTAAAGGCTTGCGCCGCAGCCATCAACAGTTGCGTCGCCTGCCCGGGGTTGCTGGCCGCTTGCTGAATGATCGGGCTCAGTTCGGTCAACGCTGGAAGTCCAGGTAGCTGTTGGACGGGGTTGGGCGGCGGCGGCGCCGGGTCGGCTGCCGCGTTCGGGCACAGCCTGAACGCGGCAGCCGCCGTGACGACGACTGCGGCCAAACCTTTGGACGGACTCCAAGCGTTTGCCACGGTTTTTCTCCCGTTTCAGTAGTGGTCAGCGATTGCGGTATTGGTCAGCGGATCACGGGATGGCGGCGAGCAACGTCTGCGGTTGCGACGGTGCTGCTGGTGCGGCCGGGGCGGACGGAGCGGCGGCGGCCGGCAAGCCCGGGATGGCGCCCGAGGTCAACGCGGGCAGACCAGCCTGAGCCAGGCCGGGGATGGCTGACGCGATCCCCGGAAGCGAGGCCGCCGGGGCCGCAGGTGCCGCCGGAGCCGCGGGCGCAGCCAGTCCCGGAATCGCCGAGGCCAGGCCGGGCAGCGAGGCGGCGGGCGCGGCGGGGGCCGCGGGTGCCGCTGGTGCCGCCGGCGCGGTGATCCCCGGAATCGGCGTGGTGACACCCGGAATGGCGGGGTTGACTGCCGGGGCGGGGGCCGGCGCCGGTGCGGCCGCAGCCGGCGCGGTGATGCCCGGAATCGGGGTGTTCACACCCGGGATGGACGGCACCGACGCCGGAGCCGTCGCGGCGGGCGCGGCCGGGGTCAAGCCAGGCAGCGACAGGCCGGCCGGCGCCGGGTCCGGTGCCCGCTGCACTCCGTTGGCCGGCGGTGTGGCGCCCAGCGCGGTGGCCAGGTTTTGCAGGATCTGCGGCGCGTTGGCCGCCGAGCTGATCAGCTGCTGCGGAAAGTTGTCGAGCCCCGGCGGGGCGGGCGCCGGGTCGGCGTGCGCAATGCCGCCGGTCAGTAATGCAGCGGACGAACCGACCAATACGGCGGCGGCACGAACGTAAGTCCAAATGGTTGGCATGACTCTCCCTGGTTGTCGGACAGGCCCCCCACAGGACCTGCAGGCGAAGTTATCGCGGTACAGGAGTGACTCAAGTGACACGTGTGGCATTTATGTGATCGTTACGGTTACGAGCGACAGCGGTGACCGCTCACCTGGGATCCGTGTCCGAACCGTGATCGATGGGCTCGGCGCACAGCCTCGCTAAAGTCGGGCAGATAGACACGACTTCAGCCGCCCCGGCGGCACGCCCGGCCTGGAAGACGGTCGCCGCGCCCCTGCTGTTGCTGGCCAGCATCGCCGCGCGGTTTGCCTGGACCTACCTGACGCCGCACGGCGCCAACTTCGTCGACCTGCACGTCTACGTCGGCGGGGCAGCAGCGTTGAACCATCCCGGCACGTTGTACGACTACGTCTACGCCGATCAGACCCCCGACTTCCCGCTGCCCTTCACCTACCCGCCGTTTGCGGCAGTGGTCTTCTACCCGCTGCATCTGGTGCCGTTCGGCCTGCTGGCCTTCCTGTGGCAGGTGATCACGCTGGTCGCGCTGTACGGATCGGTGCGCATCGCGCAGCGGTTGCTCGGCGTGGCGGCCGGGGCGGGTCGCGGCACCGCCCTGGTGTGGACGGCGGTCGCCATCTGGATCGAGCCGATGCGCAGCACGTTCGACTATGGCCAGGTCAACGTGCTGCTGATGGTGGCGGTGTTGGGCGCGGTCTACGCCTCCCGGTGGTGGCTATCGGGTTTGCTCGTCGGCGTGTCGGCCGGCATCAAGCTGACCCCGGCGATCGCCGCGGTGTATCTGGGGGGTGCCCGTCGGTGGGCGGCAGCGATAGCCAGCGCCGTGGTGTTCGTGGCGACCATCGCGGTGTCGTGGCTGGTCGTCGGTGACCAGGCCCGCTATTACTTCACCGACCTGCTCGGCGACGCGCACCGGGTCGGACCGATCGCCACGTCGTTCAATCAGTCCTGGCGCGGCGCGATCTCGCGAATTCTGGGCCACGACGCCGGTTTCGGCCCGCTGGTGCTGGCCGGGATCGCGGTGACGGCGGTGCTGGCCCTGGCCGCCTGGCGGGCGCTGGACGGCGCCGACGTGTTGGGCCGGCTGCTGGTCGTCGAACTCTTCGGCCTGCTGCTCTCGCCCATTTCCTGGACGCACCACTGGGTATGGCTGATACCGCTGATGATGTGGTTGCTACACGGGCCGCTGCGGGAGCGCCGCGGCGCGCAGGTCCTGGGCTGGGGATGGCTGGCGCTGACGCTGATCGGCGTGCCCTGGCTGCTCAGTTTCGCGCAGCCGACCATCTGGCAGATCAGCCGGCCGTGGTACCTGGCGTGGGCGGGACTGGTCTACGTTGTCGCGACGCTGGCCACGCTGGGCTGGATCACCACGACCCGCCGGACCGCGCGCTAGGCGCCGACAATCCCGTCGATGTCCCGCGCCATATCGATGTCCTTTTGCGTGATACCGCCTTCGGAGTGCGTGACCAGCGCGAAAGTAACAGTGCGCCAACGAATATCGATGTCCGGGTGGTGATCCTTGGCTTCGGCCTGCTCGGCCACCCGGCGCACGGCGTCGATACCGTCGAGGAACGACGGAAATTTGATCGAGCGGCGCAGGGCGCCGTCGGCGCGCTCCCAATCGTTGAGGTCGGGCAGTGCGGCGTCTACTTGCTCATCCGGTAACACAGCCATGGTGTCAACCGTACCGCCGCGGCCCGGCGGATTTTCGCAAACTCACCCCCGGCCGCATGGCGGTCGGCTAACCTTCCCGTCTGGGGATCCGGACAAGTCACCGGAGAGTTCGAGGAAGTCTTGGGGGAGTTGATGTTTCGGTCTTCGTTGTTCGCGTCGGTGGTCGCCGCCGGTGTCGCCGTGGGCGCGCCCGCAATCGCCGTCGCGGCGCCGACACCCGGCGGAATAGCTACCGCCTCGGGGTGCCCATCGGGCACTTACCAGAACTCCAGCGGCACCTGCGTCCCGCGGCCCAACAACTCCGACACCGACGTCTCCGCGGTCTGCCAGGACGGCTCGCACTCGCACAGCCAGCACCGCAGCGGGACCTGCTCGGGTCACGGCGGGGTCGGCCAGTGGTGCCCGTGCACCTTCGGCTCCGCCTACCTGATCCCCGACGGCCGGCGCTGGTGAACTGACGCGGCGGTATACCGTCACTGGCCATGACCACCCAGATCGTCGTCGCCGGCGCCATCATCGCCGGCTCTGCGGTCCTGGTGGCGCAGCGACTCCGGCCGCCGGAGTTGGCCGGCCGCTGGGAACTTCCGGGCGGCAAGGTGGCCGCCGGGGAGACCGAACCGGCCGCGCTGGCCCGGGAGCTGGCCGAGGAATTGGACCTCGACGCCGCTGACGTCGCGGTGGGCGAGCGGCTGGGCGATGACGTCGCGCTCAACGACTCCATGACCCTGCGCGCCTACCGGGTCCGCCTGCTGCGCGGAGAGCCCCGCCCGCGTGACCACGGTGCGCTGCGCTGGGTCACCGCCGCCGAGTTGCACGACGTGGAGTGGGTGCCGGCGGACCGCGGCTGGTTGCCCGACCTGGCTCGAGCCCTCTGAGGCCCGCCGCGCAAAAACACAGCGCTTTTGCAGAAAATCTCCAGCGCCGCTGAAGGTAGCAGTAGTCAACTGTTTCCTGATGGCAATTAATTTGTCGCGCCCCTGCGCATGGGCGCTGAACCCGATCTCCAGGCGTGCCGTTAACACGTAGGAGGACCGACTCTTGACTTTGACCCCGCATGTTGGCGGACATCTCGAGGAACTGCTGGAGCGCAGCGGCCGATTCTTCACACCCGGAGAGATGTCGGCCGACCTGCGCACCGTGACCCGGCGCGGCGGGCGGGCCGGCGATGTCTTCTACCGCGATCGGTGGAGCCACGACAAGGTGGTCCGCTCCACACACGGGGTCAACTGCACCGGATCATGCTCGTGGAAGATCTACGTCAAAGACGGCATCATCACCTGGGAAACCCAGCAGACCGATTACCCCAGCGTCGGCCCGGACCGGCCGGAATACGAGCCACGCGGCTGCCCTCGCGGCGCGTCGTTCTCCTGGTACAGCTACTCGCCCACCCGGGTGCGCTACCCCTACGCCCGCGGCGTGCTCGTCGAAATGTACCGGGAGGCCAAGGCGCGCCTCGGTGATCCGGTGCTGGCGTGGGCCGACATCCAAGCCGACCCCGAGCGGCGTCGCCGCTACCAGCAGGCCCGCGGCAAGGGCGGCCTGGTGCGGGTCACCTGGGCCGAGGCCACCGAGCTGATTGCCGCCGCACACGTGCACACCATCAAGACCTACGGGCCCGACCGGGTCGCCGGGTTTTCCCCCATCCCGGCGATGTCGATGGTCTCCTATGCCGCCGGATCGAGGTTCTTCGAGCTGATCGGCGCCCCCATGACCTCGTTCTACGACTGGTACGCCGACCTGCCGGTCGCCTCACCGCAGGTGTTCGGCGACCAGACCGACGTCCCGGAGTCCGGAGACTGGTGGGACGCGGCGTATCTGATGATGTGGGGCTCCAACGTCCCGATCACCCGCACTCCCGACGCTCACTGGATGGCCGAGGCGCGCTACCGGGGCACCAAAGTCGTGACCGTCAGCCCGGACTACGCCGACAACACCAAATTCGCCGACGAGTGGATGCCGTGTGCGGCCGGCACCGACGGCGCGTTGGCCATGGCCATGGGACACGTCATCCTCACCGAATGCTATGTGCGCAAGCAGGTTCCGTTCTTCATCGACTTCGCGCGCCGCTACACCGACCTGCCGTTTTTGATCAAGCTCGAGCAGCGCGGCGACATGCTGGTTCCGGGTAAGAACCTCACCGCGGCGGACATCGGGGAGGCGGTCGAGAACGCGGCACTCAAACCCGCGGTCTGGGACGACGCGACGAAATCCGTTGTGGTGCCGCACGGCTCGCTGGGATTCCGCTACGGCGAGGACGGCGTGGGTAAGTGGAACCTGGACCTGGGCCATCTGGTGCCGGCCCTCAGCGTGGACCGGACCGGCGGCGACACCGCACTGGTGCACCTGCCCAGCTTCGACACGGTCAACGGAGCGGGCACCACAGTGGTACGCGGCGTCCCGGTGCGTCGGGTCGGTAATCACCAGGTGTGCACCGTCTTTGACCTGCTGCTGGCGCAATACGCGGTGGCCCGCCCAGGGCTGCCCGGTGACTGGCCCACCGGCTACGACGATCCATCGCACCAGAACACCCCGGCCTGGCAAGAGCCGATCACCGGAGTGTCGGCCGCTCAGGCCCTCCGGGTCGCCAAGGAATTCGCCCGCAGCGCCGAGGAATCCGGCGGGCGGTCGATGATCATCATGGGCAGCGGCATCTGTCAGTGGTTCCACGGCGACGCGATCTACCGGGCGGTGCTGGCGCTACTGATGCTGACCGGGTCGATGGGACGCAACGGCGGCGGGTGGGCCCACTACGTCGGGCAGGAAAAAGTCCGTCCCCTCACCGGTTTCCAAACCATGGCGATGGCCACCGACTGGGTGCGTCCACCCCGGCAGGTACCCGGTGCCTCCTACTGGTACGCCCACACCGACCAATGGCGCTACGACGGATACGGCGCGGACAAACTGGCCAGCCCGCTCGGCCGGGGCCGCTTCGCGGACAAGCACACGATGGACCTGCTGGCCGCGGCCACCGCGATGGGCTGGAGCCCGTTCTACCCGCAGTTCGACCGATCCAGTCTGGACGTGGCCGACGACGCGCGGGCCGCGGGCCGCGACGTCGCCGAGTATGTCGCCGAGCAACTCGGCACCCGCCAACTCAAGCTGTCGGTCACAGATCCGGACAATCCCGTCAACTGGCCGCGAGTCCTCACCGTGTGGCGCGCCAACCTGATCGGCTCGTCGGGCAAGGGTGGCGAATACTTCCTGCGCCACCTACTGGGCACCGATGCCAACATTCAGGCCCCGCCGCCCCAAGACGGCCGACGACCGGTCGACGTCGTCTGCGCCGGCGACATCCCGGAAGGCAAATTGGACCTGCTGATGTCCATCGACTTCCGGATGACCTCGACCACACTGGTGTCCGACGTGGTGTTGCCGGCGGCGACCTGGTACGAGAAAGCCGACATCTCCAGCACCGACATGCACCCGTACGTGCACGCATTCAGCGCCGCGACCGACCCGCCCTGGGAAACCCGCTCGGACTTCGACGCATTCGGCGCCATCGCCCGGGCGTTCAGCGCACTGGCCAAGCGGCATTTAGGCGTTCGCAGCGACGTGGTGCTCACCGCGTTGGAGCACGACACCGCCGACGCCATGGCCTATCCCGATGGCACCGAAGAAGACTGGCTGAGCACCGGTACAACGCCGATCCCCGGGCGCACCATGGCCAAACTGACCGTGGTGGAACGCGATTACGGCGCCGTCTACGACAAGTGGTTGACCTTGGGTCCGCTGGTCGACCGGTTCGGGGTCACCACCAAAGGCGTCACCGTGCATCCGTTCCGCGAGGTGCAAGAATTAGCCGCGAAATTCGGCGTGATGAATTCCGGTGTGGCCGCGGGGCGTCCGGCGATCACCACCGCCCAACGGATGGCCGACGTGTTGTTGCTGCTGTCTGGCACCACCAACGGCCGCCTGGCCGTAGAGGGTTTCCGGGAGCTGGAGAAGCGCACCGGTCAACCGCTGGCCCACCTGGCCGAAGGCAGTGAAGATCGCCGCATCGACTACGCCGACACCCAGGCCCGGCCGGTGCCGGTGATCACCAGCCCGGAGTGGTCGGGCAGCGAAACCGGCGGGCGCCGCTATGCGCCGTTCACCATCAACATCGAGAACCTCAAACCGTTCCACACCCTCACCGGGCGCATGCACTTCTACCTGGCCCACGACTGGGTCGAAGAGTTGGGCGAGCATCTGCCGGTGTTCCGCCCGCCGCTGGACATGACGCGCCTGTTCGGTCAGCCAGAACTCGGGCCCCACGAAGACGGAATCGGGCTCACGGTGCGCTATCTGACCCCGCACTCCAAGTGGTCATTCCACTCGACTTATCAGGACAACCTGTACATGCTCTCGCTGTCGCGCGGTGGTCCCACGCTGTGGATGAGCCCGGGAGACGCGGCGAAAATCGGTGTACGCGACAACGATTGGGTGGAGGCAATCAACACCAACGGCATCTACGTCTGCCGGGCGATCGTCTCGCACCGGATGCCCGACGGCGTGGTCTTCGTCTACCACGTACAGGAGCGCACCGTGGACACCCCGCGTACGCAGACCAACGGCAAACGTGGCGGTAACCACAACGCGCTGACCCGGGTGCGAATCAAGCCCAGCCACTTGGCCGGTGGCTACGGGCAGCACGCCTTCGCGTTCAACTACTTGGGTCCGACCGGCAACCAGCGCGACGAAGTGACCGTGGTGCGCCGTCGCCGCCAGGAGGTGACCTACTAGATGAAAGTCATGGCGCAGCTGGCGATGGTGATGAACCTCGACAAATGCATCGGCTGCCACACTTGCTCGGTCACCTGCAAGCAGGCGTGGACCAACCGCCCCGGCACCGAATACGTCTGGTTCAACAACGTCGAAACCCGCCCGGGACAGGGGTATCCGCGCACCTACGAGGACCAGGACCGATGGCGCGGCGGGTGGATTCGGGACGCCAAGGGCAGGCTGCGACTGCGCGACGGCGGGCGAATCGCCAAGTTGCTGCGCATCTTCGCCAACCCCAAATTGCCGACGATCGACGACTACTACGAGCCGTGGACCTACGACTACGAGAACTTGACGACGGCACCGGCCGGCGACACCTTTCCGACGGCCGCGCCCCGCAGCTTGATCAGCGGCAAGCCGATGAAGGTCTCCTGGGGGCCCAATTGGGACGACAACCTGGCCGGGTCACCGGAGATCCTGGCCGAAGACCCGATCCTGAAGAAGGTCAGCGACGAGGTCGTCTTGCGGCTCGAAGAGACCTTCATGTTCTACCTGCCTCGGATCTGCGAGCACTGCCTCAACCCGTCGTGCGTGGCGTCCTGCCCGTCCGGGGCGATGTACAAGCGCAGCGAGGACGGCATCGTCCTGGTCGACCAGGACCGCTGCCGCGGGTGGCGGATGTGCGTATCCGGATGTCCCTACAAGAAGGTCTACTTCAACCACAAAACCGGCAAGGCAGAGAAGTGCACACTGTGCTACCCCCGCATGGAGATCGGTCTGCCGACCATCTGCTCGGAAACCTGCGTCGGCCGGCTGCGCTACCTCGGGCTGGTGCTCTACGACGCCGACCGGGTGCTCGAGGCCGCGTCGGTGGAACACGACACCGACCTCTATGCCGCCCAGCGCCGAATCCTGTTGGACCCCAACGACCCTGACGTCATCGCCGGCGCCCGCGCGGAAGGCATCTCCGAGGATTGGATCGAAGCCGCGCAGCGCTCACCGGTGTACGCGCTGATCAACACCTACCAGGTGGCGTTGCCGCTGCATCCGGAATACCGGACCATGCCGATGGTCTGGTACATCCCGCCGTTGTCGCCGGTCGTCGACGCCGTGAGCCGCGACGGACATGACGGGGAAGACGTCGGCAACCTGTTCGGCGCCCTGGAAGCGTTGCGCATTCCGATCAAGTACCTGGCCGAATTGTTCACCGCGGGCGATACCGAGGTGGTCGCCGGGGTGTTGCGGCGGCTGGCCGCGATGCGCTCCTACATGCGCGACATCAACCTCGGCCGGGAAACCCAGCCGCATATCCCGCACGCCGTCGGGATGACCGAGCAGGACATCTACAACATGTACCGGTTGCTGGCCATCGCCAAATACGAAGAGCGATACGTCATTCCGACCGCGTTCACGGCCCAGGCCCGGGATCTGGAAGAGATGGGCTGTTCGTTGTCCGGGGACGGCGGCCCCGGCATGTACGAAGACGCCCCGGTACCGGTCTCGGTGGAGACGTTTCACGGGCTGCAACGACCGCGCAACGGATCGCGGGTGAACCTGCTCAACTGGGACGGCAACCAAGTGCCCGCCGGAATGTTCCCCGCAGAGCAGAAGCAATGAAGCTGCTGACCCGCACCAAGACTGGCACATTGCCCAACCGCCTGGTGTGGCAAGGCGCATCGCTGCTGCTGGCTTACCCGGACGACGGCATGCCCCAGCGATTGGACACCGTCGACGCCCTCCTGGCCAATGTCAGCGGCACCGCGGCGGGGCTGCTGAAGCGGACGGCCGCGGCCCTGCGGGCGCTGGACCCGATGACCGCGGCAACGCAGTATGTCGAAACCTTCGACTTGCGCCGCCGCACCACGATGTATCTGACCTACTGGACCGCCGGCGACACGCGAAACCGCGGACGCGAGATGCTGGCCTTCGCCACCGCGTACCGCGAGGCAGGCGTCGAGCCGCCGCGCGACGAGGCGCCCGATCACCTGGCTGTCGTGCTCGAGTTCGCCGCCACCGTCAACCCCGAGGTGGGCCACCGGTTGCTCGTCGAACACCGAGTGCCCATCGACGTGCTGCGCAGCGGCCTGGCCGACGCCGGATCGCCCTACCAGCACACCGTCGCGGCGGTCTGCGCCACCCTGCCCAGCGCAACCGATCACCAAGCACGCCGGGCCCAACAGCTGGCAGCAGCCGGGCCGCCCGCGGAATCCGTTGGCCTGCAACCCTTTACGCTGACCGTACCGCCCAGGCGCGTCCAGGGAGGCTGAGATGAAACTGCTCGAGATCTTCTGGGACGACGCACCTTACGTCGTGTTGGCCATCGCGGTCCTGGGCACCTGGTGGCGCTACCGCTACGACAAATTCGGCTGGACCACCCGCTCGTCGCAGCTCTACGAATCGCGGCTGTTGTCCATCGGCAGCCCGCTGTTCCACTTCGGCAGCCTGATGGTCATCATGGGCCACGTCATCGGCTTGTTGATTCCCGAGCCGTGGACACGGGCGCTGGGCATGAGCGATCACCTCTACCACTTGCAGGCGCTGCTGCTGGGCGTGCCGGCCGGCACGGCCACGGTTGTCGGCATCGGGTTGCTGATCTACCGCCGCCGCACCAACACACCGGTGCGGCGCGCCACCACCGGCAGCGACAAGGTCATGTATGTCGTGCTGGTGTGCGCCCTGGTGGCGGGGATGTGCTGCACGCTGATGGGTGCCACGCACTTCGGCGAACTGCACGACTACCGGCAGAAGGTGTCGGTCTGGTTCCGCTCGATCTGGCTACTCGATCCGCGCGGCGACCTGATGGCGCACGCGGCGGAGTATTACCAGATCCACGTCTTCATCGCGCTGTTGTTGTTCGCGCTGTGGCCGTTCACCCGGTTGGTGCACGCGTTCAGCGCGCCGATCGCCTACCTGTTCCGGCCCTACATCGTCTACCGCAGCCGGGACGCAGCCGACGACAACCAGTTGGTCGGCTCCGCGCCGCGCCGCCGCGGCTGGTGAGCCGCACCGCGCTGAGCTGCCCAGTTCGCCATCTGCAGCGCCCGCTGCCACAATCACCGACGTGCAATTCCGGAATGTAGCCATCGTCGCCCACGTCGACCACGGCAAGACGACGCTGGTCGACGCGATGCTGCGGCAGTCCGGTGCGCTGCACGAACGCGGTGACCTGCAGGACCGTGTGATGGACAGCGGGGACTTGGAGCGGGAAAAGGGCATCACCATCCTGGCCAAGAACACCGCCGTGCACCGCCATCACCCGGACGGCTCCGTCACTGTTATCAATGTCATAGACACCCCCGGCCACGCCGACTTCGGCGGCGAGGTGGAGCGCGGCCTGTCCATGGTCGACGGGGTGCTACTACTGGTCGACGCGTCGGAAGGTCCCCTGCCGCAGACCCGGTTCGTGCTGCGCAAGGCGCTGGCCGCCCACCTGCCGGTGATCCTGGTGGTCAACAAGACCGACCGGCCCGACGCCCGCATCGCCGAAGTCGTCGAGGCCAGCCACGACCTGCTGCTCGACGTCGCCTCCGACCTCGACGACGAAGCCGCCGCGGCCGCCGAACACGCGCTGGGACTACCGACCCTGTACGCCTCTGGGCGGGCCGGGATCGCGAGCACCGAGGCGCCGGCCGACGGCCAGGTCCCCGACGGCACCAACCTGGACCCGCTGTTCAACGTCCTGCTCGAGCACGTGCCGCCGCCCAAAGGTGATCCGGAAGCCCCGCTGCAGGCGCTGGTGATGACCGGCAACCCGTCCACCTCACGCATCCAGGCGACCTGCTGGCCTTTGCGGATGCGGCCGTTGTAGATGCGGATCAGCGCCAGCCGGCCCAGGAACGCCGAGGCGTCCAGGTTGGTGACCAGCGCCTGCAGCGGGGCTTCCGGATCACCTTTGGGCGGCGGCACGTGCTCGAGCAGGACGTTGAACAGCGGGTCCAGGTTGGTGCCGTCGGGGACCTGGCCGTCGGCCGGCGCCTCGGTGCTCGCGATCCCGGCCCGCCCAGAGGCGTACAGGGTCGGTAGTCCCAGCGCGTGT
>NZ_LZLE01000090.1 GCF_001673155.1 Mycobacterium sp. 1423905.2
GGCCCTGAGCCCCGCGCAGCGGGCGGCAGCGTGGGAGCGACTCGGCGCCGAGCAATTCGACGTGGTGGTGATCGGCGGCGGCGTGGTCGGTTCGGGATGCGCCCTGGATGCGGCGACGCGAGGGCTCAAGGTCGCGCTGGTCGAGGCGCGCGACTTCGCCTCCGGCACCTCGAGTCGCTCGTCGAAAATGTTCCACGGCGGCCTGCGCTACCTCGAGCAACTCGAATTCGGTTTGGTGCGTGAGGCGCTTTACGAACGCGAACTCTCGCTGACCACGCTGGCGCCGCACCTGGTCAAACCGCTGCCGTTCCTGTTCCCGCTGACCAAACGGGTGTGGGAACGCCCCTACATCGCCGCGGGGATCTTCCTCTACGACACCCTCGGCGGCGCGAAATCGGTTCCCGCACAGAAACATCTGACCCGCGCCGGGGCCCTGCGACTGAGCCCGGGGCTCAAGCGCAGCGCCCTGATCGGCGGTATCCGCTACTACGACACCGTCGTCGACGACGCCCGGCACACCATGACAGTCGCGCGCACCGCCGCCCACTACGGCGCGGTGGTGCGCTCCTCCACCCAGGTGATCGCGCTGTTGCGCGAAGGGGATCGGGTCACCGGCGTTCGGGTCCGCGACTCCGAGGACGGCGCGATCACCGAGGTCCGCGGCCACGTGGTGGTCAACGCGACCGGAGTGTGGACCGACGAGATCCAGGCGCTGTCCAAGCAGCGCGGGCGATTTCAGGTGCGGGCATCCAAGGGTGTGCACGTAGTGGTGCCGCGAGATCGGATCGTCAGCGACGTCGCGATCATCCTGCGCACCGAGAAGTCGGTGATGTTCGTCATCCCGTGGGGCAGCCATTGGATCATCGGCACCACCGACACCGACTGGAACCTCGACCTGGCCCACCCCGCGGCCACCAAGGCCGACATCGACTACATCTTGAGCACGGTGAACACCGTGCTCGCCACCCCGCTGACGCATGCCGACATCGACGGCGTCTACGCGGGCCTGCGGCCGTTGCTGGCCGGGGAGAGCGAGGAAACCTCCAAGCTGTCCCGAGAGCACGCCGTGGCGGTCCCGGCCCCGGGCTTGGTGGCCATCGCCGGCGGCAAGTACACCACCTACCGGGTGATGGCCGCCGACGCGATCGATGCTGCGGTGCAATTCGTTCCGGCCCGGGTCGCGCCGTCGATCACCGAAAAGGTGGGCCTGCTGGGCGCCGACGGCTACTTCGCGCTGGTGAATCAGGCCGAGCACGTCGGCGAACTGCGGGGACTGCACCCCTACCGCGTGCGTCATTTGCTGGAGCGCTACGGCTCACTGCTCGACGAAGTGCTGGCCCTGGCCGCCGACCGTCCAGAACTGCTCACCCCGATCACCGAGGCGCCCGGCTACCTCAAAGTCGAAGCCCTCTACGCGGTCGCCGCCGAAGGCGCCCTGCATTTGGAAGACATCCTGGCCCGGCGCATGCGGATCTCCATCGAATATCCGCACCGCGGCGTCGACTGCGCGCAGGAAGTGGCCGACGTCGTCGCGCCGGTGCTGGGCTGGAGCCCGGCCGACGTGGAGCGCGAAGTCTCCAACTACAAAGCCCGGGTGGAAGCCGAGATCCTGTCCCAGGCTCAGCCCGATGACGTGTCCGCCGATACGCTGCGCGCCAGCGCACCCGAGGCGCGCGCGGAGATTCTCGAGCCGGTGCCGCTGAATTGAGCCACCGTTGAGGCCGGCTCCGTTGCCGGTGCGCGACGGACTGGGTCCTGCGCGGGTGCGGCTGCGCGGCGGGCCGGTGCTGGCCGAGCTGACGGCACGATTCGGCGCCCCGGCGCGCGCCAAAGTCCTTGCCGGACAAGTCGTCGACGCCGACGGCGCGGTGATCGACGGCGCTTCGGTGCTGCCCGCCGGCGCCAGCGTCTACCTCTATCGCGAGCTGCCCGAGGAAGTGCCGGTGCCCTTCGACATACCGGTGCTCTACCAAGACGCCGACATCGTGGTCGCCGACAAGCCGCACTTCCTGGCCACCATGCCGCGGGGCAGCCATGTCGCACAAACCGCCCTGGTGCGGCTGCGGCGCAGCCTCGGCTTGCCCGAACTGAGCCCGGCGCACCGGCTCGACCGGCTGACCGCCGGTGTGCTGTTGTTCACCACCCGCCGTGAGCTACGCGGCCGCTACCAAACACTTTTCGCCCGGGGTGCGGTACGCAAGACCTATCTGGCGCGCGCCGCGGTCGACCCCGATCTGGTGCTGCCGCAGGTGGTGCGAAGCCGCATCGTCAAACGGCGCGGACAGCTGCAGGCGGTGTGTGAGCCCGGTGATCCGAACGCCGAGACGCTGGTGGAGATGATCAGCACCGACGGGTTGTACCGACTGACGCCGCGCACCGGACGCACCCACCAGCTGCGGGTGCACATGGCATCGCTCGGTCTGCCTATCATCGGAGATCCGTTGTATCCCAAGGTGATCGACGTGCCCGCCGATGACTTCAGCACACCGTTGCGGCTGCTGGCGCAGCGCATGGCGTTCGATGACCCGGTGACCGGGTTGACTCGGGAATTCGTCAGCCGCCGCCAGATCTAAGCCGTGGCGTGGTGCCGCGGGCAGAATGCGGCGATGCTGACGCCGACGAAGTAGCCGGCGCGATACCCGTCGAGGTTGCTGTTGGCGCTCACGTCGTTGGCCACATCACCCTTCTGCCTGCCCAGGTCGAGCTCGTCGCAGACTTCGTGCCCGGCGATCAGCGCGGCCTGTGGTGACGCGAAGTTGATGCCCTTATTTTTCACCGCGTTGAGGAACGCGTCGTCGACCCCATCGGCATGGGCGCTCGACATCCCCGCATTGACCAGGCATACGGAGACGATGGCAAGCAGGCCGGCGAACGGCGCGCGCCTGTGGGCTTTGCTGATCACCATCGCAGTAACCTCCCCGATGCATGTTGGGCGGAACCAAGACCGAAATACCCAGTTTACCCGGCCGAAACACGAACGAGATTCACCGGATAGCTGGCTCAGACCTGTCCGGGCGATGAATTGATCACAAACTGCGCTTGAACTCGCGGCTGTCGAGTACCAACGTCCTGCTCGAACCCGGTGGCGCACCGGCGGATCTTGTTACCATGCCTCATGACTGCGATCGTTTCCCCGCGATGCCGAGGAATCGCGCTGAGCCTAAACGGAATTGGCGTCGTGATGATCGCGGCGATGACGCTGGCGGGGTGCGGCAGTGACAACAACGCCAGTGTGCCCAGCGCGACGATCACGACGGCGGCGAAGGCTCCCTGTGGCGGCAAATCGACGTTGAAAGCCAGCGGATCCACCGCCCAAGAGAACGCGATGATCCGGTTCGTCAAGGCTTACGAACAAGCGTGCACCGGACACTCCGTGAATTACACGGCCAATGGCTCCGGTGCCGGCATCAGCGAATTCCTGGCCAACCAGACCGACTTCGCTGGATCGGATTCGCCGCTGAGCAAGGACGAGTACGCACGCGCCCAGCAGCGCTGCGGCTCGCCGGCGTGGAACCTGCCAGTGGTGTTCGGGCCCATCGCCATTGCCTACAACGTCACGGGCGTCACGTCGTTGACCCTGGACGGCCCGACCGCGGCGAAGATCTTCAACGGCGCCATCACCACCTGGAACGACCCCGCGATCGGGGCACTCAATAGCGGCGTCGTCTTGCCCGCTGAGCCCATTCGTGTCGTCTTCCGCAGCGACGAATCCGGCACCTCCGACAACTTCCAGAGGTATCTGGATACGGCTTCGGGCGGGGTGTGGGGCCGAGGCGCCGGAAAGGCATTCAACGGCGGAGTCGGGGAGGGCGCCAAAGGCAACGAGGGCGCCGCGGGGGCCGTCGGGACGACTGAAGGGTCGGTCACCTACGTCGAATGGTCGTTCGCCCAGGCGCAACACCTGCACATGGCGCAGATCGTCACCTCTGCAAGTCCGGAACCGACCGCGATCAACCCTGATTCGGTCGGCAGGACCATTTCGGCTGCCTGGTTCACCAAAGAGGGCAATGATCTGGCCTTCGACACGATCTCCTTCTATCGGCCCAACCAGCCCGGCGCCTACCCGATCGTGCTGGCGACCTATGAGATCGTCTGCTCGAAGTACGCCGACCCGCAGGTCGGGGCGGCGGTCCGGATGTTTCTGCAGACCGCGCTGGGCGCTGGGCAGGGCGGTTTGGTCGACAACGGTTACATCCCCATTCCCGACGAGTTCAAGGGACGGTTGTCGACGGCGGTCAACACCGTCGCGTGAGGACGCCGACTTGAGATGTTCCGGGCGTTTTCCCGCTGTCGTCAACGTAACGTTCCGGAAAATTTCCTTTCATGGTCAAATAACGATGCTGTGGAATTCATAACGTTGCCCCCCGAGATCACCTCGGCCTTGATTCACTCGGGACCGGGCGCGGAGTCGTTGATCGCAGCATCGGATGCCTGGGAGCGGTTGGCGACCGAATTGGAAGAGTCCGCCGGCTTGTACTCTCCGGTGCTGGCGACGCTCGCCGAGGGCTGGAACGGCCCGTCCGCAGCGGTGATGACCGAAGCTGTCGCTCCTTATCTGGCGTGGCTGCAAATCACCGCACAGCAGTGCCAACAGCTCAGCGCGGCGGCTCAAGCCGCCGCCGCCGCCTTCGCAGCAACGCTGGCGACCGTCGTGCATCCCTCGGTAGTGACCGCCAACCGGACCCAATTGGCGCAGTTGCTGGCGACCAACCAATTCGGCAAGAACCTGCCGGCCATCGCCCAGACCGAAGAGCAGTACGAGACCATGTGGGTGAACAACTCGGCGGCCATGTCGCGCTATCAGACGGCCACCCAGCAATCCCTCGCGTTGCCGCAGTTCTCCTCGCCGCCGTCGATCACCGATCCGGCGGGCATGACGAGGCAGGCCGCCGCCGTCTCCGAGGCCGCCGCTCCGGCGGCAGCTTCGATTGCCGCGGCGGCGCCCGCTGAGGCCGTCTCTCCGCTCGATTCGCTGTTGCAGGTGTTCGGTGTCGGCTTCGACCCCAACCAAGGCTGGTTCGGCTTGGCCAACACCTACGCCAACCAGTTCGTCTCGTCGGGATTCCCCATCAACCTGCTGAGCTATCTCGCACAGAACACGTCGGCCCAAGCGCTGCAGTCGGTCGCCCCCGAAATCGGCCAGGGCCTCTCGGAAGGCGAAGCGGCCCTAGGCGATACGGTGGCCAGTTTGTCCAGGGCCGTGGGCGCGGCGGAACCGACGGCCGCGGTCGGCGTCGGAGTGTCGATGGGCAACCTCACCGCCCCGCCGGCGGTGGTGGGCCTGTTGCCCGCGGCGCAGACGCCTGTGCAGCTGGCGTCGGCGGCGACGCCGCTGACCGCGGGCGAATCCGATTTCCCGATGCTGCCGCCGCTCATGCCGCCGCCGATCTCGGCCGGCAGTGGCTGGCGCAAGCGCAAGCAGCAGAAGTACGAAGACCTGGCGATGGGCATGGAGCTCAAGGGCACGTTCATGCCGCGGCCCCCGTCGGCGGGCTGAGCACGCCGAAAATTGGGGCCAAGTATCCGAGGTCTTCACTCGGTTCGGGAACGGGCTGGGTAATTTGGCGGTCATGCCTTGGCCCCGACTGCTCTCGCTTGCCGTGCTGGCGGTCGTGCTGTGCGGTTGCGGGCGGCCGGTTTCGGCGGCCAGTTCGCACAATCAACCGGGCGCTTTCAAGTTCGGGGGCATGAACCGGACCTACACGGTGCACGTACCGCCGGGCCCGCCGGCCGGTCTGGTGCTCAACCTGCACGGCGGCGGCGGGACCGGAGCCGGGCAGCAGGGTCTGACCAACTTCGACTCGGTCGCCGACATCCACAACTTGCTGGTGGTTTATCCCGACGGCTACGACAAAAGCTGGGCCGACGGCAGAGGCGCCGCCCCGGCCGACCGCCGCCATCTCGACGACATCGGATTCCTGGTCGCGCTGGTGGGCAAGGTCGCCAAAGAGTTCAATGCGCCGGCTGGACACATCTTCGCCACCGGGATGTCCAATGGCGGATTCATGTCCAACCGACTGGCTTGCGATCACGCTGATCTTTTCGCCGCCATCGCACCGATCTCCGGCACGCTCGGCATCGGGGTCGCGTGCAATCCGTCCCGGCCGGTGTCGGTCCTGGCGGCGCACGGCACCGCCGACCGGGTGGTCCCGTTCAACGGCGGCGACGTCCGGGGACGCGGCGGGGTCAGCCGCGCTATTTCCGCCACCGCCATGGTGAACAAATGGCGTGCGGTGGACCGCTGCCAGGGTGAGCCCGCCGTGCAGAATCTGCCCAACGTCGGGGACGGCACCGTGGTCCGGCGCTTCGATTCCGCCGCGTGCGCTGACGGGACCGAAGTGGTGTTCTACCAAATCGACAACGGCGGGCACACCTGGCCGGGCGCCAAGCAATATCTGCCCAAACCGGTGATCGGCTCCACCACGCGCGCGTTCGACGCCTCGCAGATCATCGCGCAGTTCTTCGTGGCGCACGGCCGCGATTGAGCCGATTCAGCGCTGGCAGGACGGACACCAATACCTGACCCGGTCGCCGGTGTCGTCGTAGTTGATAGGGGTGCCGCAGCGCCGGCAGCCCTCTCCCGCCCGGGCGTACACCCACAACTGCCGGCCGGTACGGGTATCCCCGGTGGTACAGCGGTTCCATCGAAACCTGTTCAGCCACAACATGTCCCGCGCACGTTTGATCAGTCGCTTGGGATCACGCACCTCGCTCACCGGTGCGGTCGGCAGATGCCCACTGACGAAACACAATTCGTTGGCGTAGACGTTGCCGACTCCGGCGAGGACCCGCTGGTCGAGCAGCGCCTCGGCCAGCGGCCGGGCTGGATCGGCGATGAGATTAGCGGTGGCGACCTGCGGGTCCCAGTCGTGCCCCAGCAGATCCGGCCCCAGGTGGGCGACCACGGCGTCGTCGTGCTCCCGGTCGAGAATCTCCAGCACTCCCAAGTCGTATCCGACGGCCCGAATAGCGCCAGCTTCCAACACTATTCGCGCCCGGTAGTCGATCTTGACCGCTCGCTCGCCGACGCGCCAGCTGCCGTCCATTTTCATGTGGGAGTGAATGCTGGCCGGTCCGACGCGAATGAACAAGTGCTTGCCCCGACTGACCACCTCGTCCACCACCTGACCGGCCAGGTCGACGGTGGCATACCGCGGCACCCGGACATCGCAACGGGTAAGCGTGCGGCCGACCAGGTGCTCACGCAGCTTGGCAGCGGTGTGCCAGACCGTGTCTCCTTCAGGCATGGCCTAGCGCAGTCGCAATCCGCGCGGCGTGCGCACGAACCCCGCGTCGACCAGGGCGTCGGTGACCGGGCTCGGGGCAGCGGGTTGCAGGACTGGGGCACCGTCCACTCGCTCGACCAGAAGAGACGCGACGCGCCGGCTCGCGACCAACTCGGCCAGCGCGGTGGCGGCCGCGCCATGGGCGCCGGGGTCGTCGGTGAAGGTCAGCAGGGACCGTCCGCCCCGCTCCAGGAACCAGCCCATCGCGCCGTCCACCAGGACCACCAGGGCGCCGGCTTTGCGGCCGGGCCGCGCCGAGCCGTCGCCCTCGGCGCTCGGCCAGGGCAGCGCGGCACCGTAGGGATTGGCCGGGTCGGCGGCGGCCAGCACCACGGCTCGGTAGTCCGGGCGTTCCGGGTCGACTCCGTCCAAGTAGCTGCGGAGGCGGTCGACCGTAGACGCGACGGCGAACTGCGCACCGCCCAACGACTCGACGAAGTAGCCGCGTTGACAGCGGCCGGCGTCCTCGAACGCGCTGAGAACCTTGTAGAGGGTGGCGAACCCGCCTGGCACGCCCTCGGTGGCCACGGCACCTTTGGTCAGCACGCCGTGCCGGTTGAGCAGCAACTCCGCTTGGTAATGGGCGCGCAGCGTCGAGTCCGGCTCGGGCGTCGGCAACGCTGACCAGCGGCCGGCCACCGTGGGGTCGGTGCGGGTCTGCGCGTGTGCGACGCTATACCGGCTCAGCCGCGGCGGCCGGTGCGACCGATGTGCTGGCGCCGAACGTTTGCGCGCACCCGAGCCGCCGCCGAGCAGCGCCCGCACCGGCGCGAACGTGTCACCGGTGATCCAGCCGGCCCAAACCAGTTCCCACAGTGCGGCTTTCAGATCCGCCTCGCTGTGACTGTGCTGGGTGAGCTGGCGGAAGAAGAAGGCGCCGCCGCCGGCCAGGCTGTCCAGGATGGCCCGGTGCACGTCGGTGAAGTCAATGTCGACCGGCGGTGTCAACGTCAACGGCGCCGTCTCGGCTGGGTGCAACGCGATCCAACCGTCGCTGCCCGAGATCGCCCCGGCACCCGACCAGGTCACTTCTCCGGTCGCCAGCAACTCGTCGAGCATCGCCGGGGAATAGTCGCGCACCCGTGGGCCCAGCACCAGCGGTTCCAGCGCCGAGGCCGGTAACCGCACCCCGGCAAGTTGATCGATGACCGTGGTCAACCCGTCCAAACCCGCATACCCCTGGGCCGAAGTGGACCCGACGTGGTGCCAGGCCGGCAAAAAGCGGCCGTACGCGGCGGTGCTGACCGGCTCCACCTGAGCGCGCAGCGCGGCCAGCGAACGGCGCCGCAGAATGCGCAACACCTCGGTGTCACACCACTGTTCGGCACCGGGCGTCCCGGCTGGGGCGGCGGTGGTGACGAAGTCACCGCGCACCAACCGCCCGTCACTGGCCAGCCGGCCCAGCACATCGGCGGTCACCCGCAGGCCGAGACCGAAACGGGCGGCGGCTTCGGCGGTGCTGAACGGGGTATGCGTGCGCGCGTACCGGCCGAGCAGTTCCCCCAGCGGATCGGCCACCGCTTCGGTGAAGGTGGCCGGCAGGCCCACCGGCACCGCGGCGCCGACGCCGTCACGCAGCCGGCCGATGTCTTCCACGGCGACCCACCAGCTCCGGCCGGCGAAGGACACGGTGAGCGCGCGACGGGCCGCGCGCAGTCCTTCCAGCCAGCCGCCGACGTCGGCGGCATCGGCCCGGGCGGTGATCTCCTCCTCGGTGAGCGGGCCGAGCAGCCGCAGCAGGTCGGCGACGCCTTCGGCGTCGCGGGCGTGCCGGTCATCGGACAGGTGCTGCAGTTGCCGCCCGGTGCCGGCGATGACGTCGGGGTCGAGCAGTTCGCGCAGTTCGACCCGGCCGAGAAGTTCGGCGAGCAGCGTGCTGTCCAGCGACAAGGCCGCGGCGCGGCGCTCGGCCAGCGGGACGTCCCCCTCGTACATGAACGCGCCGACGTAGCCGAACAGCAGGGACGCCGCGAACGGGGACGGCCTGGCCGTCTCGGCTTCGAGCACCCGGATGCGCCGCTGAGCGATCTCGCTCATCAGGCGGGTCAGGGTCGGCACGTCGTAGACGTCTTGCAAGCACTCGCGCACGGTTTCCAGCACGATCGGAAAGTCGGGATACTTGCGGGCGACGTCCAGCAGTTGGGCCGCGCGCTGACGCTGATGCCACAGCGGTGACCGGCGACCGGGGTTGCGCCGAGGTAGCAGCAGCGCCCGCGCCGCCGACTCCCGGAAACGGGACGCGAACAGTGCCGAATTGCCCACTTCGGCGGTCACGATCGGGTCGATCTCGTCGGCGTCGAAGACGAACAGTTCGGCGCCGGGCGGGGCGTCGGTGTCGGAGATGGTGTCAGGCAACCGCACCACGATGCCGTCGTCAGACGCGGTGGGTTTCTCGTCGAAGCCGTACCGGTCGCGCAACCGCCGGCCGACGGCCAGCGCGAGTGGACCGTGCACCCGCAGCCCGTAGGGCGAGTGCAGAATCACCCGCCAGTCGCCCAGCTCATCGCGGAACCGCTCGACCAGCAGCGTGGTGTCGGTGGGTACCACCCGAGTGGCGGTGCGCTGCTCGTCTAGCAGCGTCCACAGGTTGCCGGTCGCATAGTCGTCGAAACCCAACTCGGCGCAACGCTTTTGAAAGGCATCGCGGTCCATGCCGGCCAGCTCGCCGGTGAACGCACCCAGCGCGGCGCCGAGTTCGGCGGGACGTCCCACGTCGTCGCCGCGCCAGAACGGCAACCGGGCCGGCTGACCGGGCGCCGGGATCACCAACACCCGGTCGTGGGTGATCTCGGTGATCCGCCAGCTGGTGGCGCCCAGCGCGATAACGTCCCCAGGCCGCGACTCGTAAACCATCTCCTCGTCGAGTTCGCCCACCCGCGAAGGTGTTTCGGAGTCGGTAGCCAGATAAACCGTGAACAGTCCGCGGTCGGGTATCGCACCACCGGAGGTGACCGCGAGGCGCTGCGCGCCGGGCCGCGCCGTCAGCGTGCCGGCGTCGCGGTCATAGACCAGCCTTGGTCGCAGCTCGGCAAACTCGGTCGAGGGGTACTTGCCGGACAGCAGGTCCAGCGTCGCCTCGAACACACTGCGCGGCAGTGTCGCGAACGGGGCGCTGCGACGCACGGTGTCGAACCATGCGTCGGCGTCCAACGGCTCCAGCGAGGCCGCCGCCACCGTCTGTTGGGCCAGGATGTCCAGCGGATTGGCCGGCACCCGCATGGTCTCGATCTGGCCGGTGAGCATGCGCTGCACGCTCACCGCGCAGCCGATCAGGTCGGTGCGGTGTTTGGGGAACAAGACCCCGCGTGAGACTTCCCCCACCTGGTGTCCGGCCCGCCCGATGCGCTGCAGGCCGCTGGCCACCGACGGCGGAGCTTCCACCTGGATCACCAGATCGACCGCGCCCATGTCGATGCCGAGTTCGAGGCTCGAGGTCGCCACCACCGCTTTGAGCTGGCCGCGCTTGAGGTCTTCCTCGACGATGGCCCGCTGTTCCTTGCTGACCGACCCGTGGTGGGCGCGGGCCAGCAGCGGCGGTGCGCCGAAGGTTTGGCCGCTGCCCATGATGTAGGCCGGCGCGCCTCCGGCGACTTCGGTGTTGGTGTCCGCCGGCGGGACGATGCCGGACCGTTCGGCGTGGATCTCGTTGAGGCGCGCGGTGAGCCGTTCGGCCAGCCGCCGAGAGTTGGCGAACACGATCGTCGAGTTGTGCGACTCGATGAGATCGACCAGCCGCTCTTCCACGTCCGGCCAGATCGAGTTGTTCTCCAGGTTCGCCATGTCGGGCACCGGGACTTGGACCGAAAGCTCGACGGTCTTGGCCGAGGGCGGCGCGACGATGGTGGTGGGGGATTGGCCGGACAAGAACCGCGCCAGCTCTTCGGGTGGGCGCACCGTGGCCGACAAGCCGATGCGCTGCGCGGGCCGCTCCACGGACAAGGCATCGAGGCGTTCCAAGGACAACGCCAGATGCGCACCCCGCTTGGAGGCCGCGATGGCGTGGATCTCGTCGACGATGACGGTGCGCACCCCGGTCAGGGTTTCGCGCGCCGCCGACGTCAGCATCAAAAACAGGGACTCGGGTGTGGTGATCAGCACGTCCGGCGGGTGAGCGATGAGCTGGCGACGCAGCGCCGGCGGGGTGTCGCCGGACCGGACGCCCACGCTGATGTTGGGTGCGGGCATGCCGCGACGCTCGGCCAGCCGGGTCAGCCCGGCCAGCGGGGTGCGCAGGTTGCGTTCCACGTCGACGGCCAGCGCCTTGAGCGGCGAGACATAGAGGACGCTGGTGCCCGAGGGCCGCTCCGGCGCGGCGGCCAGGCTGTCCAGCGCC
>NZ_LZLE01000091.1 GCF_001673155.1 Mycobacterium sp. 1423905.2
GCGCACCGGCGCATCGAGGACCACTCGATCACCGAGCTCGGCCGCGGCCAGTTCGGCGATTTGCTGAGTGCCGCCGGGGAAACGGTCTTGTTGCGCCCCGTTCTCGGTGTCGAGGAGCCGATTCAGGCCACCGGCGGCATGAACATAACGGGCGGCGTGCAGCATCGACACGTCGTCGGGCTCGCAGCCCCACGTCACTCGGGACATGATGGCCATCAGGTCCCGGGAAGACGCGCTGGCCCGCATCAGGCGCAGCCACTGCCCGAGCGAGACGCGGTCTAATTCGCCCGCGCGCTGCGCGTTCCAGGGCGCCGCGACCGGTACGGTCCGCGCGATGCGCTCGAACTGCCAGCGCAATCGCCCGATGTCCAGCAGCCCGAACAGCGAGAGCCTCGGGATGGTGCCGCTGTACGGTCGGGCCGAGCCGCGCCAGTAAATCAAGTTGTTGCCGTCGTGGTGGGTCGGGATGGTCGGAACCCGCAGCTCAGCTGCGAGTTCGCGCACCGCGTCCTGGGTGGGACCCACAAACGAGCCGCCCATATCCGCTGGTGATCCTGCGACGCTACCGGTATAGGAGCGGCCGCCCACTCGATCTCGGCCTTCGAACACCAGCACGTCGTGACCCTGTCGCGTCAGCTCCCGAGCTGCGGCCAATCCAGCAAACCCGGCACCTACTACGACCACGTCGACAATCCACGGGGGGTTTGTCACGCCCTCTAGTCAACCGCATCGGAGCGGATTCGTACCATGAATTGCGCTACCGCTCGTTTCGAGCTTTGTTGAAAGCCGTTTCCCGATCAGCAATCGTCGTCAGGCAGGCGAGTTGAAAATCTTCACCGCGTTGTACGGGCTGACCGATGCAGCCGAGCGGGCGCGGGCGTTGCGCGACGCCGGCGCGAGCGGCGTGGCCACCTTCGAAGGTCCGCACGACGTGTTTGCTCCTCTGACACTGGCGGCCACCGTCGGGGAACTGGATCTGATGACGAACGTGGCCATCGCCTTCCCGCGCAATCCGATCCATCTGGCGCATCAGGCCAACGATCATCAACTGTTGAGCGGCGGCCGGTTCTCCCTCGGCCTGGGCACCCAGATCCGGCCGCAGATCGAAAAGCGGTTCGGGTCCCAGTTCGATCACCCGGTCGCCCGCATGACGGAGTTGATCGCGGCGCTGCGCGCCATCTTCGCGGCGTGGGAAACCGGGGAACGGCTGGATTTCCGCGGCGACTACTACCGGCACACCCTGATGACCCCCGCATTCAACCCCGGCCCCAATCCCTATGGCGCGCCACCCATTTACGTCGGCGCATTAGGGCCACGGCTGACCAGGGCGACCGCCGAACACGCGGACGGACTGCTGGTCATGCCGTTCGGCTCGAAACGATTCCTGCACAACAACACCATGCCTGCCGTGCGCGAGGGGCTGCAGGCCAGTGCGCGGCGCGCCGAAGACTTCGCGATCATCCCGGAGATCATCGTGTCGGCCGGTGAAACCGATGAAGATCGCAAGCGAGCCGATGCGGGCACCCGCCAGTTGCTGGCGTTCTACGGGTCTACCCCGGCGTATCGCCCGGTGCTCGCCGCGCACGGGTGGGAAGAACTGCAGCCCGAGCTCAACGCGATGTCCAAACAGGGACGTTGGCAGGAAATGGGTGGGCTGATCACCGACGAGATGATGCGCACCCTGGCGGCGTGCGGCACGCCCGCCGAAATCGCCGCCTACATCCGCGACCGTGTCGACGGGGTCTCCGACACCGTGTGCCTGTATCAGCCTGCGCCCATCGGCCTGTCCACGCTGGCCGAGATCATCGACCGGTTGGCCTAGCCGCCTGCTGCGTCGAGTGTGCGCTCACGGTTTCGACTGAGCGCTGACGGTGGGGTTGCCGGCGCAATCCTGCCGTGTGTGCACGCCCGGGTGCCCGACACACTCGACGCTCACGGCGCGACGGTCAACCAGTCCGCGAATCCCGACGGGTCGTGGCGCCCCAGCGCGCCGTGCTCGAACAAGCCCCAGCCTTCGACCGGTGCCGCGTCTCCGTCGCGGCACACCGCGCGTCCGACGTGGTCGATGACGCCGAAGCCGGACCTGCCGATGATGGCCGGGTCGGTCATGTCGTAGGTAAGCCGCTCAATGAACTTCTCGCCCTTCCACACTCCGTGCAGCCAGTCCGAGTCGCCGCCGTAGCCGCCGCCGACGTGAATCGGCACGGGCAGCTTGGATTCGACATCGAAATGCACCGGCGTGCCGTCGGGGGCGGTGGCGTCGATGGTCGCCCCGGTGGGGATGCGGGTGCCGGAGCGGTAGTGGATGGTGACCCGCGGCCAGCCCAACTGCTCGACGCGGCCGTCGCGCCACACCCGGGTGCAATCGTTGAGGGAACGAAAACCGTTGGGCTCTTCTTGAATGATCAGCACAATCGCGAAGTCGTCGAACGCCATTGGCACGTACAGCCACCACATGCCTTCGAACGGCGGGTAGGCGGGCCGGCCCGCGGGTTCGGGCTCGCCGATGGGCCGGATCCCCCAGGACCGGTCGCGGCTGCCGATCCAGGTTGCCGGGTCGACGGCGATCTCCTCACCGTCGATGGCGATGCTGCCACTCCAACTGCCCAGCTGGGCGAAACGCTGCGCGTTGAGCGTCACCCGGTTGCCCGATCGCAGGATGTGCGGTTGCTCCTGCACCACGTCGAACAGACCGTCCCACGTCAAATCCGCTGCAATTCCTTCGGTTTCGTCGAGAACCAACCGCAGCTTGCGCAGCGGCTCGATGACCTCGATGCGATACCCGTTGACCCGCTGGTGCAGGCGGTCCTGGTCGATCGCATCGGACAGATGCACCGCGGTCTGCGTATCGCCGCGCCTGATCAGCACGAAGGCGTCTTTCACGCCCAGGTTCGGGTAGTAGCCGATTCCGCTGATCAGGAAGATGTCGCCGGTGCGGTCATGGGCGTTGAAGTAGGAACGGTCGTAGAAGTTGCGGTCCGACGAGCCCGCCCACGCGATCGGCTGCGGCACCTGATGTACGGGGTACTCGTCGAGCGGTCCGAGCATTAGCCATCCTCTCCGATCAGACGTTTCATCAGGCCAGCGTGGTAGAACAACGACTCCACGTCGTCGGGCTTTTCGACCTCGCCGAAGTGCACCCGTCGCGCCCCGGTGCGCATGAACACGCACGCCCACATCACGCCGGAATACACGTAGAACCAATGCAGGTCGCCGAGTTCGATGTCGGTGAGCCGTTGGTAAGTCGCGC
>NZ_LZLE01000092.1 GCF_001673155.1 Mycobacterium sp. 1423905.2
GGCTGGGCCGGGCTGCGTGAGCGGTGGGTACGTCCGGCGCTGATCCTCGGGTGCGGCATCGCCGTCTTCACCCAACTCAGCGGCATCGAAATGATCATCTATTACTCACCAACCATTCTGACGGACAACGGATTCGACACATCGGTGGCGCTCGACGTTTCGGTCGGGCTGGGCTTCACTTACCTGCTGGCCCAGCTCGTCGGCCTCGCGGTCATCGACAAGGTGGGGCGACGCCGGCTCACCCTGATCATGATTCCCGGCGCAGCGGCAAGCCTTCTCGGGTTAGGACTACTGTTCGTCACCGGCAACAGCGGCCGCGACTCCGTGCCGCTCATCGTCACCTGCCTCATCGTGTTCATGTTGTTCAACGCGGGCGGGCTGCAACTGATGGGATGGCTGACCGGTTCGGAGACCTACCCGCTGGCGGTGCGTCCCGCCGGTGCGGCCGCGCAGTCAGCGGCCATGTGGGGCACCAACGTCGTCATCACGTTGACCCTGCTCACCACCATCAACACCATCGGCGTCGGTCCCTCGATGTGGCTGTACGCCCTGTTCAACGTCTGTGCTTGGCTCTTCGTATTTTTCCGAATGCCCGATCTCACCGGTCGGAGTCTCGAAGAGATCGAAGGCAAGCTCGCCGAAGGGAAGTTTCGTCCCGCCGACTTCGCTCAATAGCATTTAAATCAATCGCTTGACTTAACACCGCGCCGCGCGGTTGACTAGCCGAATGACTTCGATCGGCCGGGCCGTTCGTAGCGAGCGAGCCAGTTCCACGCAGGAAGCGATCCTGGTGGCGGCCGAGCGACTCTTCGCCGAGCACGGGGTGTTCGCCGTGTCCAACCGGCAGGTCAGCGAGGCTGCCGGTCAGGGCAACAACGCGGCCGTCGGCTACCACTTCGGCACCAAGGCCGACCTCGTGCGGGCAATCGAGCAAAAGCACCGCGGCCCGGTGGAAGAACTGCGCGAGGGGATGGTCAGTGCCCTACTCGACTCCGGTGATCCGGCGGACATGCGGGCCTGGGTGGCATGCCTGGTGCGCCCGCTCACCGACCACCTGGCGGACTTGCGCAACCCCACCTGGTACGCCAGGTTCGCCGCCCAGGCCATGACCGATCCCGCCTACTACAACATCATCGTCAAGGGAGCGCTCAGCTCGCCGTCACTGGTTCAGGTTGTCGACGGGATCAACCGCTGTCTTCCCGATTTGCCCCTCGAGGTTCGATTCGAGCGAAACATCATGGCGCGCAACCTATTGATGCACACCTGCGCGGATCTCGAACGTGCGCTCGCCGGCGGCATGTCGACTCCCCGGCCGTCCTGGAGTGCTGCTGCCACCGGGCTCATCGACGCCATCGTCGGATTGTGGCTGGCCCCGGTGACTTCAAGCGAAGACCAAATACAATGAAAGTGACTGTGAATCAAGACATCTGCGCCTCGTCGGGCAACTGTGTGATGAATGCGCCGGAGGTGTTCGACCAGCGCGATGAAGACGGCGTCGTCGAACTGCTCACCCCCAATCCACCCGCCGAACAACACGAGGCCACCCGCAAAGCCGCCGCCTTCTGTCCGGCCTTGGCTATCCACATCGAGGAGTGACCGTGTCCGACACTCTGGCCGGCACCGCCGAGACTGCCGCGGCGGTCCCCGAATATCCCATGGCCCGATCGAGCGGGTGCCCATTCGCACCGCCTCCGGACGTCATGGCTTTGGCAGCACAGCAGCCGCTGACCCGAGTCCGCATCTGGGATGGCAGCACACCCTGGCTGATCACCGGATACGAGGAGTGCCGCGAACTGTTCAGTGACCCCCGCGTCAGCGTCGACGACCGGGTGCCCGGATTCCCGCACTGGAACGCCGGCATGTTGTCCACGGTGCACAAGCGACCTCGATCGGTGTTCACCGCCGACGGCGAGGAACACACCCGGTTCCGGCGAATGTTGTCCAAGCCCTTCACCTTCAAGCGGGTGGAAGGACTTCGCGCCAGCATTCAGCAGATCACCGATGACCACATCGACGCGATGCTGGCCGGACCCAAGCCGGCCGACATCGTCACCGCGCTGGCGCTGCCGGTCCCGTCCCTGGTGATCAGCCAGTTGCTCGGCGTGCCGTATGAAGACGCCGAGATGTTCCAGCATCACGCCAACGTGGGACTGGCGCGGTACGCGACCGGCGAAGACACCGTCAAGGGCGCCATGAGCCTACACAAGTACTTGGCGCAGTTGGTCGAGGCCAAGATGGCCAATCCGGCCGAGGATGCGGTGTCCGATCTGGCCGAACGGGTCAAGGCCGGCGAGCTCAGCGTCAAAGAAGCAGCCCAGTTGGGTACCGGGCTTTTGATCGCCGGGCACGAGACAACCGCGAACATGATCGGGCTCGGAGTGCTTGCGCTGCTGGTAAATCCCGAGCAAGCCACCGTCCTGCGCGACGCTGAAGACCCTAAGATCGTCGCCAACGCCGTCGAGGAGTTGCTCCGCTATCTGAGCATCATCCAGAACGGCCAACGTCGCGTCGCCCTGGAAGAGATCCACATCGCCGGAGAAACCATCCGGGCCGGCGACGGCATCATCATCGACTTGGCCCCGGCCAACTGGGATGCGAACGCCTTTACCGAGCCCGAGCGGCTGTACCTGCACCGCTCCGGGGCAGAGCGCAACGTCGCGTTTGGTTACGGACGACACCAGTGCGTGGGCCAGCAGCTCGCTCGGGCCGAGCTGCAGATCGTGTATCGCACGCTGCTGCGCCGGGTCCCCACTCTGGCGCTGGCCGTCCCGGTCACCGACATCCCGTTCAAACACGACCGCCTTGCCTACGGCGTGTACGAACTTCCGGTCACCTGGTGAGTACTTGAGAAACCGACCGAACCCAATGGAGGGCCCGTCATGTCAACCCAGACCAGCACCATTTCGCTGTACCCGCCGGAAGGCTTTGGTGCGCCCAAGAATCGCCGCGGCCACGCCTTGGGCCGCGATGTGGGGCTGCCCGAAGGGACGGTGGTTTTCTCCGCCGACAACCACATCTCGCTGGCCGACGACATCTTCTATGAGCGGTTCCCGGACGACCTGAAGGACAAGGCGCCGCGAATCTGGTACGAAGACGGCGCTTACCAGGTCGGCCGCAAAGGACAGTCCTTCCTCCCGGGTGACTTCAGTGCGGTCCTCATGCAGTACGACGACCTGCCGGGTGCGGCGAGCACGAACATCGAAGCGCGTATTCAGGAATTGCACGATGACGGCGTAGAAAAAGAATTGGCGTTTCCCAATGCGATCCTGGCCCTGTTCCACTACCCCGACAAGAAGCTACGTGAGTTGGCGTTTCGCATCTACAACGAGTACATCGCCGAGCTGCAGGAACGTTCGGGTGGTCACTTCTACGGCGCCGGCTTGATCAACTGGTGGGATCCGCAGGGTACCCGGCGGACGTTGGAAGAGCTGAAATCGTTGGGGCTCAAGACGTTTTTGATGCCGCTTAACCCGGGCAAGGACGACGACGGCAATCCGATCGATTACGCGAGCACGACGATGAGCCCGGTATGGGACGAGATCGAAGCCTCCGGACTGCCCGTGACCCACCACATCGGGGAAACGCCGCCGAAGA
>NZ_LZLE01000093.1 GCF_001673155.1 Mycobacterium sp. 1423905.2
CCGCGACCGCCAAACCAGAGCCCGGTGAGTCGAGCAAGGTGCACCAGCTAGGCGATGCGCGGGAGGCGGTGTCGGCCCGCGCGGTGTGACGGTGCTCAGCGCCCGAGCCCGCGCGCGTCGACGCGATTTCGCGTCGTTTCTTCGTACGATTCCGTTGAATTCAATGCGGCACACGACCATGCCGTTTCGCGGTGGAGGTAGCAGTGAGTCGTCTGGCCACGTTCGTCATCGGGCTGGCTTTGCTGGCCGGCGTGGCCGTGCCCGACGCCGCGCGGATGCCCGCTTATGACGCGCTGACCAAAGATTTCCGGTTGAACCACGTCGCGGTGGTCGGCGACTCCTACACCACCGGCACCGACGAGGGCGGACTCGGCCCCAACGCTTGGACCGCGCTGGCCTGGCAGAACCTGAACCGCCGGGGCGTGCGGGTAATAGCCGACGTGGCGGCCGAGGGCCGGGCCGGGTACGGCGTGGCCGGGGACCACGGCAGCGTCTTTCAGGACCTGACCGCCCGGGCGGTCAAGGCCGACGACGCGTTGGTGGTGTTCTTCGGCTCCCGTAACGACCAGGGCGTCGAGCTGGGGCTGCTGGCCGACCGGATCCGCGGCACCTATGCGCTGGCACACGATCTGGCGCCGTCGGCGCGGTTTCTGGTGGTGGGGCCGCCGTGGCCGACCGCGGATGTCCCGCCACCGGTGCTGGCGATTCGAGACGTGCTCGGCGCCGAGGCGCAGGCCGCGGGAGCGACGTTCATCGACCCGATCGCCGAACGCTGGTTCGCCGACACCCCGGGCCTGATCGGCGCGGACGGGGTGCATCCCAACGATGCGGGCCACGCCTATCTGGCGGGCAAGATCGCCCCGCTGATCGGCGCGCAGCTGACCCCATAGGGGGTCGGCGGCACGCGCTTCTAGTCGTCCGCGTGGCGTTCGTAGGCCCAGCGCTCGAGTCGAGCCTGTAGCCGCACCAGCCCGACTCCGGCCAGCGGGGTGGCCGCAGTCAGGCACACCAGCAGCAGAGTCATGTCAGAACCTCCAACAACCTTTCTTCGGGTAAGACGCAGGGACTGAGCACGGCGTTCACCCGTCCCCCAGAGCGCGGTCGGCCAACGCGCCGATTACCGGTGCGAGCAGCTCGGCGTACTCGGTGCTGACGTGGTTGTCGTCGCGGAACACCAGCGTGTTGCCGACAATCACCGGACACCGGTCGGGGCTGCAGAACAGATCGGTCAGATCCGCGTAGTGCCCGCCGCCGGCCGTCGTGGCCGCTTGTTCGGCGGCGATTCCGTCACCGTTGACCGCCACCGCACGCGCCGGCGCGCAGGCCGTCGCGTCGTCGAGGTGACCCGACAGGCATGTGGGCACCGAGGATTGCGGGTCGGCGACGGGGCCCAGGATCAGGACCGTGGAACCCGACTTGCGTAGCTGCGCCACGGTGCGGGTCAAGCCGTCGATCCAGCCGGGGTCGAACGAGGTGAAGCTGAAGTCGGCGTGGTAGCGGCGGCTCATGCTAAGCACCACCAGGCGTGGTCGCTCAGCCTGCAGTCGAGCCATGATCTCGGTGCGCCACTGCTCGCACTCGGTGTACCGGCGCCCCAGGTATGGGCTAACGATGGGCAGGTCCTGCAGCGGCGGGCAGGTCACCTTGGCCATCGTCTCCAGTCGCCAGTGCCGCTGCTGGGCCACCTGCTGCAATGCCGGATCCCACATGGCGGCGTGGGAATCGCCGACCAACGCGACCGTCGTCGGCGACGACTTGTCGGCGGTGGCGCACTCGCTTTGTCCGAGATCGCGCCAGGACCGCATGCAGCCGTTGACAAAGACGGCGGCCTTGTCGGCCGGTGCGCGGGCCAGCGGCGGGTCCAGGTTGGACGGAACGGCGCGCAGCCCGGCGGCGGCCGCGAGAGCGGCGCGCGCCTGCGCGTAGGCATCGCGCACCGCGGCTTCCTGCGGGCTGACGGGTCGGTCGGCGGGCGCGGGCGGTAGCGCGACGATCCTGGCCTGCGGGGCGGCCGCGCCGTGGCCCACCGGCGCCGGAACCACGGTCAGCAGTCCGGCGCAGGCGCACGCGGCCACCGCGGTGGCGGCGCCGGCCAGGGTCAAGCTGGCCTTCACCGAGGTGCGCAGCGCGGCGGCAAAGCGGCCCGGATTCTCGACCAGGTGCAGGGTGATCACGGCCAGCCCGGCTGACACGGTCAGCGCGGCCAGCCGGCCGGCCAAGCCCGCCCGCTCACCAAGGAGCGGCGGAATGAACAGCAGCACCGGCCAGTGCCACAGGTACCAGGAGTAGGACACCCGGCCGATGGCCCGCATCGCCGGGCGGCACAACACCCGCCCGACGCCCATGCCGCCGCTGACGCAGCCGCCCCCGATGACCAGCGCGGTGCCCAGCACCGGCAGCAGCGCGGCGGTGCCGGGGTACGGCGTGTGGGGACCCAGCTGGTTACAGGTCAGCAGTATCAGGCCCAGACCGCCCCACCCGATCACCGTGGCGGGCAGCAACGGCAGTCGTCGCCATTGGTTGACCGTCAGGGCTATCAAACCGCCGGCGGCCAACTCCCAGGCGCGCGAGGGCAGGGAGAAGAACGCCCAGGGCGGCGACGTGCGAGTCCAGACCACGGCCACGGCCAGCGACGCCCCCGCGAGCACGCCCAGCACCACCAGATACGGCGTGCGCGGCGAGAAGTCGCGGTTGATCCGGCGCACCAACCAGGCCGTCGCGATGATCAGCGCCGGCCACAGCAGATAGAACTGCTCCTCGACGCCGAGGGACCAATAGTGCTGGAACGGGGAGGGTGGCAGGTCGGAGACCAAGTAGTCGGTGCCTTGGCCGGCGAACCGGTAGTTGCCCACATACAGCGCGCTGGCGATCCCGTCGACGAAGACGCGGCGGGCCTGCAACGGCGGCAACAGGACGGCGGCGCTGAGCGCGGTGATGACGCCGACGGTGGCCGCCGCGGGCAGCAGCCGGCGGGCGCGGGCGGCGTAGAACCGGCCCAGCCGGACGGTCTGGGTGGTGGTCACCTCGCGCCACAGCAGGCCGGTGATCAGGAATCCGGAGATGACGAAGAAGACGTCGACCCCGACGTATCCGCCGGTGATGCCGGGAAGGCGCGCGTGATACAGCACGACGGCGAGCACCGCGACGGCGCGCAGGCCCTCGATGTCGGGGCGGAACCGGCCTCGGGGGATCCGGCCCTCCGAGTCCTTCGGAGGGTTCTCGCCGGCTGCCGGTCGAACGGTCATCGCAACTACGACGCCATCCAGGCCAGCTCTCCGGGCAGCTGGGCGCGCCAGTAGTCCACGTCGTGCCCGCCCGCGGAGAAGCTGCCGGCCGGTGGCTTCTTCAGCTGGTTGACGAACTGACGCGTGGCGAAGTTGAACCGGTCGCTAGTCCCGCAGTCGACCCGCAACGGAATCTGGTTCAGCACTGGCAGCCCCACGACGCTGTGCTGTACCCAGTCGTCGTAGCTGTCGAACGCACCGGGTGCGCTGCCGGTGAACGAGGTGTACAGCGCGGGACTGATCGCGCAGATCCCGGCGGTGCGGGCCGGGCCCAGTTGCGCGCCCAGCAGCAGGGCGCCGTACCCGCCCATCGACCAGCCCAAAAATCCCACCCGGGAGGTGTCCATGCCCATCGAGGCGAGCATGGGCAGGAGCTCTTCGAGCACCATCGCGCCGGAGTCGCCACCGGACGCCCGGCGGTGCCAGTAGGTGTTGCCGCCGTCGACGCCTACCACGGCGAACGGCGCCTTACCCGCCTTGACCAGCTGCGCCAAGCCGTCCTCCACGCCGAGGTCCAGCATCTGGCCGGCGTTGCCATCCTTGCCGTGCAGTGCTATGACCGGCCGCAGCAGCCTGGTCTGGCCCGGAGGCATGGCGATCACCCAGTTGGTCTTGACCCCGCCGCGCGCCGCGGAGACGAACGACCCGCTG
>NZ_LZLE01000094.1 GCF_001673155.1 Mycobacterium sp. 1423905.2
TCGTTCACCTGCCAGATGGGGGTGTTCGCGGCCGAACGCGGCGACGTGTTCGGGCTGCGCCGCTGGTACGTGATCACGTTCCTGATGGGCCTGTTCTTTATCCTGGGCCAGGCCTACGAGTACTTCCACCTGGTCACGCACGGGACCACCATTCCCGGCAGCGCCTACGGCACCGTGTTCTACCTGGCCACCGGCTTCCACGGGCTGCACGTGACGGGCGGGTTGATCGCCTTCATCTTCTTGCTGGCCCGCACCGGGATGAGCAAGTTCACTCCCGCGCAGGCCACCGCCAGCATCGTCGTGTCCTACTACTGGCACTTCGTCGACATCGTGTGGATCGCGCTGTTCACCGTCATTTATTTCATCCGATGAGCTCGCGGCTCCGAATACAGCTATGAACAGGAGTGCTCGGTTGAAGAACTTGGGGTCTACCCGATCCGGTAGGCAAAGCCGGCCCTCGGCCCGGCTCAGCGATCGCGCGCGGCGGCGGCTGCGCCGACGCTTGTCGGGTGGATTGCTGCTGCTTATAGCGCTGACCATCGCCGGCGGGCTGGCCGCGGTTCTGACCCCCACGCCGCAGGTGGCCGTCGCCGACGAGTCCGGCTCGGCCCTGCTGCGCACCGGCAAGCAACTCTTCGACACCTCGTGCGTGTCCTGCCACGGCGCCAACCTGCAAGGTGTCCCCGATCACGGGCCCAGCCTGATCGGCGTCGGCGAAGCGGCCGTGTACTTCCAGGTCTCTACCGGCCGCATGCCCGCGATGCGCGGAGAGGCGCAGGCCCCCCGTAAAGAGCCGATCTTCGACGAGGCCCAGATCGACGCGCTGGGCGCCTACGTGCAGTCCATCGGCGGCGGCCCGACCGTGGTGCGCAATCCCGACGGCAGCATCGCCCAGCACTCGCTGCGCGGGGACGACCTGGGCCGCGGTGGCGACCTGTTCCGGCTGAACTGCGCCTCCTGCCACAACTTCACCGGGCAGGGCGGGGCGCTGTCGTCGGGTAAGTACGCGCCCAACATCGAGGCCAACGAACAGCAGATTCTGACCGCCATGCTGACCGGTCCGCAGAACATGCCGAAGTTCGGCGACGGCCAGCTGTCCTTCGAGGCGAAGAAGGACATCATCGCCTACATCCGGAGCGTCAAGGAGGAGCGGCAGCCTGGTGGCTACGGCCTCGGTGGCTTCGGACCCGCTCCTGAGGGCATGGCGGCGTGGATCATCGGGATGGTGGCCGCGATCGGTTTGGCATTGTGGATTGGGGCTCGAGCATGAGCGACGACGCTGACATCAAGAACCGCGCGAAGGCCGACGTCGGCTCGGATACCGACACCGGCGCCAACGTCGGCACGCACGACGAACCCGACGACGCGGCGCTGGCCGCCATGTCGACCCGGGAACTGGTGCAGCTCGGCGGCCGCATGGACGGCGTCAACACCGTCTACAAGGAGCTGCGCTGGCCGGTCGAAGGCACCCGCGCCGAGAAACGCGCCGAGCGCTCGGTTGCGGTGTGGCTTTTGCTGGGCGGCTTGTTCGGACTCGCGCTGCTGCTGGTCTTCCTGTTCTGGCCGTGGGAGTACAAGACCAGGGAAGACCCGGGCAACTTCTGGTATTCGCTGGCCACGCCGCTGTATGGGCTGACCTTCGGTCTGTCCATTCTGGCCATCGCCATCGGCGCGGTGCAGTTCCAGAAAAAGTTCATCCCGGAAGAGATTTCGATCCAGGAACGCCACGACGGCGCCTCGCGGGAAGTCGACCGCAAGACGGTGGTCGCCAACCTCACCGACGCGCTGGACAGCTCCACGGTGCGACGGCGCAAGCTGATCGGGTTGTCCTTGGGCATGGGCCTGGGCGCCTTCGGCCTGAGCACCCTGGTCGCGTTTGCCGGCGGCTTGATCAAGAACCCGTGGAAGCCGGTGGTCTCCACCGCCGAGGGCAAGAAGGCCGTCTTGTGGACGTCGGGTTGGACTCCCCGCTACAAGGGCGAGACGATCTTTCTGGCCCGCTCCACCGGGTCCTACGCGGGAGCACCCTTCGTCCGGATGCGCCCCGAGGACATCGAGGCCGGCGGCATGGAAACCGTCTTCCCCTGGCGCGAATCCGACGGCGACGGCACCACCGTCGAATCGCGGGAGAAATTGCAGGCGATCGCGATGGGCATCCGCAACCCGGTGATGCTCATTCGGATCAAGCCCTCCGACGTCGGCCGCGTGGTCAAACGTCAGGGCCAGGAAAGCTTCAACTTCGGCGAGTTGTTCGCCTACACGAAGATCTGCTCGCACCTGGGATGCCCGGCATCGCTGTACGAGCAGCAGTCGTACCGCATCCTGTGCCCGTGCCACCAGTCGCAGTTCGACGCGCTGCACTTCGCCAAGCCGATCTTCGGTCCGGCGGCCCGCGCGTTGGCGCAATTACCCATCACAATTGACTCAAACGGGTATCTCGTCGCCAACGGCGACTTCCGCGAACCCGTGGGACCCGCATTCTGGGAGCGCACAACATCATGAGTCCAAAACTTCGTCCCCCAAAAATCGGCGACGTCCTGGCCCGCCAAGGCGAGGACATCGACACCCGTTATCACCCGTCGGCGGCGGTCCGGCGGCAGCTCAACAAGGTCTTTCCGACGCACTGGTCGTTCCTGCTCGGCGAGATCGCGCTGTACAGCTTCATCGTCCTGCTGCTCACCGGTGTGTACCTGACGCTGTTCTTCGACCCGTCCATGGCCGACGTCACCTACAACGGCGCCTACCAGCCGCTGCGCGGGGTGGAGATGTCCAAGGCCTACGCATCGACTCTGGACATCTCTTTCGAGGTGCGCGGCGGGTTGTTCGTCCGGCAGGTACACCACTGGGCGGCGCTGATCTTCGCGGCATCGATCATGGTGCACCTGGCCCGCATCTTCTTCACCGGCGCGTTCCGGCGGCCTCGCGAAGCCAACTGGGTCATCGGCGCCCTGTTGTTGATCCTGGCGATGTTCGAGGGCTACTTCGGCTACTCGCTGCCCGACGACCTGCTGTCCGGCATCGGCCTGCGCGCCGCGCTGTCGTCGATCACCTTGGGCATGCCGGTCATCGGGACCTGGTTGCACTGGGCGCTGTTCGGCGGTGACTTCCCCTGTGGCGGCATCGGATACGAGTGCGCCCAGGCAGGTGTCATCATCCCCCGCATGTACGCGCTGCACATTTTGCTGCTGCCTGGGATCATCCTGGCGCTGATCGGTCTGCACCTGGCCATGGTGTGGTTCCAGAAGCACACCCAGTTCCCCGGGCCGGGCCGCACCGAGCACAACGTCATCGGCGTGCGCGTCATGCCGGTGTTCGCGGTCAAGTCGGGCGCCTTCTTCGCCGCGATCGTCGGCGTGCTGGGCCTGATGGGCGGTCTACTGCAGATCAACCCGATCTGGAATTTGGGCCCCTACAAGCCATCTCAGGTGTCGGCGGGCTCGCAGCCGGACTTCTACATGATGTGGACCGAAGGCCTGGCCCGTATCTGGCCGCCGTGGGAGTTCTACTTCTGGCACCACACCATCCCGGCCCCGGTATGGGTGGCGCTGATCATGGGACTGATCTTCATCCTGCTGATCGTCTACCCCTTCCTGGAGAAGCGGTTCACCGGCGACTACGCGCACCACAATTTGCTGCAACGGCCGCGTGACGCACCGGTTCGCACCGCGGTGGGCGCCATGGCGATTGCCTTCTACATGGTGCTGACGCTGGCGGCGATGAACGACATCATCGCGTGGAAGTTCCACATCTCGTTGAACGCCACCACGTGGATCGGCCGCATCGGCATGGTGGTGCTGCCGCCGTTCGTCTACTTCATCGCCTACCGGTGGGCGGTCGGCTTGCAACGCAGCGACCGTGGGGTACTCGAGCACGGCATCGAGACCGGCATCATCAAGCGGCTGCCGCACGGTGCCTACATCGAGCTGCATCAGCCGCTGGGACCGGTCGACGACCACGGCCACCCGATCCCGCTGGAGTACCAGGGCGGGGCGCTGCCGAAGCGGATGAACAAGCTGGGTTCCGGCGGTTCGCCCGGTATGGGCAGCTTCCTGCGCGCCGACCCGGCGTCGGAAGACGCCGCGCTGCGCGAAGCCCAGCACAGCGGCGAACGGCGCGCGCTGACCGCGCTGCGCGAGTATCAGGAGGGCCTGAACGGCAACGGCTCCAACGGCTCACACAACGGTTCACACAAGGGCCACGGTGGCTCGAACGGCTCACGCAACGGCGATCACCACTAACCGCAACGCCTCGAAATGAACTCAGGGCGGGACCCACACCGGGCTCCCGCCCTGAGTCGTTTCAGCAGGAAAGCCGGGTCAGTGCTCGGCGTGCGCGGCGCGTAGCTGGCGAACGTAGAGCCACTCGATCGCCGGCATGGCCACGGTGATCAAGCCGGACAAACCGTAGACCACCCAAGCCGCACCGTCGTGACCGGTCGCCATCAGGTAGGTCGCCGCCCCGACCCCGATCAAGGCGGTGCCGATGGCCGCGGTCAGCGCCACCGTCCCGCGCAGCCACATCCGGTCCACTGCCTCGCCCGACCAATTCCCGTCCGCCGGGACGGCCCGGACCGTCCCCCGGCGGGCCGGCTCGGCCGCAGCGCGTGGCCCCGGACGCCCGGCCCGCAGCGACTGGCGCCCCAGAGTCCGTCCCTGGAGCGCCGGGGAGCGCACAATCGGCTGCTCGGGCGCGGCCCGGCGCGCTCGCAGCAGCACTGGGATGGCCCCGGCGATGATCAACGCCGACACGATGATCACCGCGTACAACACCCACGTCGTGTGCGAACCGCCGGACGCCTTGTGGAACCCCTGGCCGAGATCGGCCAGGGCGACGATGGCGGCCACCCCGACGCCGACCAGCACCAGCCAAATTGCGGCGCAGACACCGATCATGATGCGGTCGATGAGGTCCGGCGGGACCACGGGATCCGGGCCGCGCCGGTAGGAGGAGTATCGACCGACCATCAGCAGCTCGTCTGCCAGGCGTCATTGCTGTTGGACGACAACACCGTTCCGTCGCTGGTGGTGATGGAGCAGTTGAGCCTGCTGACCCGGAAGAGGCTGGAGGCCTCGACCGACCCGACGTCGGAGTTGGAGATCGGGGTGACGGTGATCGACCACGGGATATAGACGTTGTGCTGCGTGCGCCGCCGGCCGGAAGCGTCGACGTAGGTGACCGAGATGATGTCGCCGGGCGCTTTGGTGCCGGTCACCGTGTAGGTGACTTGGCGCGGCCCGGCCGGCGTTGTGGGCGGTGGCGGCGGCGCGGCCGCCGACGGGCTGGAGGCCGGTGGTGGTGCCGCGGTCGACGGCGCGGGCGCCGGCGCCGGTGGTGGGGGTGGCGCCGGGGTCACGGTCACTGTCTGGGTCTCCGTCGCTGTGGGTGGCTCTGTCGTGGTCGGTGGTGGTGGGGGAGCGCGGCGATCACCCGATCGTTGATCGCGGTGGCGGCGTGTTCCTGAGCGACGGTGATGCGGTTG
>NZ_LZLE01000095.1 GCF_001673155.1 Mycobacterium sp. 1423905.2
CCGCGAAGGTCATGGGTAGGAAGCCGCCGTCGCGCACCGCGGTAGTGAATCGGTCTAGGGCCGCGGCGGTTTCGGGGGTGGCGCCCTGGACGAGGTTCAGCTTGTCTCCGCCCGCCACCGCTGGATCGGCGAGTCGGGACAGCACATCGGTGAGAACTTCCGGTCCGGGCAGCGGAGCCGTCGGCGGCGCGGCAACGACGCTCGACGTGGCGGGCGGTCCAGTTGGTCCGTCGGAGGCCAACTTCCTGGCCGCGTCGTGGGTGCAGCCCGACAAGGCAACCGCCGCCACGACCGTGGCGGCACCCAGAGTTACGCGCAGGTTTCGGCGCGTCCTGCGCCTGGCTTCAACTACAAACAATTTGCAAATGCAATGGAGGTCACATCGGCGGCCGCCGCGGCGGTTTCCGCGACGACAGTCAGGCCTGTGGCTTGGGATTTCGCGATCACCGCGGTCCTTCCACTCGGCCGGAGTCGAAGGCGAGATTACCAGTGAGACCCAAGTTGTTACTTTGCGTCGGCATTTGACTCCGCACATCAAACCGGAAACGCCGGTAGCGTTGGAGTATCCGCCACACCATTCCTGGTGGGGGAAAGGAGCGCAAGATGGGTGACTCAGAGCGTTCTGAAGCATTCGGGACCCCCCGCGATATGCCGCTGTCCAGTGAAGATGCTGCAGAGTTGGAACAGCTGCGACGTGAAGCGGCGGTGCTGCGGGAGCAACTCGACAACGCGGTGGGCCAGCACGGCGCGGCGCGGACCGCGCGCGATGTGCATCAGCTTGAGGCGCGCATCGACTCGCTCGCGGCGCGCAACTCCAAGCTGATGGAGACGCTGAAAGAGGCTCGCCAGCAACTGCTTGCGCTGCGCGAGGAAGTGGACCGGTTGGGGCAGCCGCCCAGCGGCTACGGCGTTCTGCTCGGCGCGCACGAGGACGACACCGTCGACGTGTTCACCTCCGGTCGCAAGATGCGCCTCACGTGCTCGCCCAACATCGACGCCACCGCCCTGAAGAAGGGCCAAACGGTCCGGCTCAACGAGGCGCTGACCGTGGTCGAGGCCGGCACGTTCGAATCCGTCGGTGAGATCTCGACGCTGCGGGAACTGCTCGCAGACGGGCATCGGGCCCTGGTGGTCGGCCACGCCGACGAGGAACGCATCGTCTGGCTGGCCGAGCCGCTGGTCGCCGAGGACCTGCCGGAAGGCACCGTCGTCGACGGCATCAACGACGACACCCGCCCGCGCAAGTTGCGGCCCGGCGACTCCTTGCTGGTCGACACCAAAGCCGGCTATGCCTTCGAGCGCATCCCCAAGGCCGAGGTCGAAGACCTGGTGCTGGAAGAGGTGCCCGACGTCAGCTACGAGGACATCGGTGGCCTGACTCGCCAGATCGAACAGATCCGCGACGCCGTCGAGTTGCCGTTCCTGCACAAAGAGCTTTACCGCGAGTACGCGCTGCGCCCGCCCAAAGGGGTGCTGCTCTACGGCCCGCCCGGATGTGGGAAGACGCTCATCGCCAAGGCGGTGGCCAACTCGCTGGCCAAGAAGATGGCCGAGGTCCGCGGCGACGACGCCCGCGAGGCCAAATCGTACTTCTTGAACATCAAGGGCCCCGAGCTGCTGAACAAGTTCGTCGGTGAAACCGAGCGGCACATCCGGCTGATCTTCCAGCGGGCTCGCGAGAAGGCATCCGAAGGCACCCCGGTCATCGTGTTCTTCGACGAGATGGACTCGATCTTCCGCACCCGCGGCACCGGGGTTTCCTCGGACGTCGAGACGACCGTCGTCCCGCAGCTGCTCAGCGAGATCGACGGCGTCGAGGGCCTGGAGAACGTCATCGTCATCGGCGCCTCAAACCGCGAGGACATGATCGACCCCGCAATTCTGCGGCCCGGACGTCTCGACGTGAAGATCAAGATCGAGCGCCCTGATGCCGAAGCGGCGCAAGACATCTTCTCGAAGTACCTGACCGAGTCGTTGCCGGTGCACGCCGACGACCTGGCCGAGTTCGACGGCGACCGCAGCGCCTGCATCAAGGCGATGATCGAGAAGGTCGTCGACCGGATGTACGCCGAAATCGACGACAACCGGTTCCTGGAGGTCACCTACGCCAACGGTGACAAGGAGGTCATGTACTTCAAGGACTTCAACTCCGGGGCGATGATCCAGAACGTGGTCGACCGGGCGAAGAAGAACGCGATCAAGTCGGTGTTGGAGACCGGGCAGCCCGGTCTGCGCATCCAGCACCTGCTCGACTCGATCGTCGACGAGTTCGCCGAGAACGAGGACCTGCCCAACACCACCAACCCCGACGACTGGGCGCGGATCTCGGGCAAGAAGGGCGAGCGGATCGTCTACATCCGCACGCTGGTCACCGGCAAGTCGTCCAGTGCGTCGCGGGCCATCGACACCGAGTCGAACCTGGGTCAGTACCTGTAGGTCAGTCGGACACCAGCGAATAGCTGTTGTTCAGGTCGTCCTGCAGCACGCGGGCGGCGCGGGTCGTGGTGTCGATCCGCAGCTCCTCGCGCAGCACTCGGCTCTGATACGTCCACCTCTCGGGCAGTTTCAGGCGGTCGGCCAGTTTCGGTAGGTCCGCGCGGGACAGGTTGGGGTCGACCACTTGACTCCAGGTCTGCATCACCCAGCGCTGTCCTTGCGGGTCGTGCAGCTCATAGATCTCTTCGCCGGCGTCGAAGACGAACACGGTGTTCCGGCTGACCTGGTTGACCGTGTAGGGCGCGGGATTCATCGACGAAAGCAGCACGGTGGCTTGCAGAATCATGTCGATCCCGCCGAAGTTCTTGGTGATCTGGGGACCCTGCTGCGTCTTTTCCACCGAGTTCATCAGCCAGTAGCGGGGGCCGTTGAGCAACGCTCCGGCGGCGCGGTGTTCGGTCGCGAGCGCCTGGGGATCCAGTGCCGACCACAGATCGGCCGGACAGTCGTTGAGCGGATAGGTGTTGTAGACGGTGGCCTGGGGGCCGGCTTCGCCGGGGGTTACCAGCAGCACTTCGCCGTACCGCTTGCCCGACATGTTTGCCGCATGTCGGGGCCGGGTCTGCCCGTCTTCGGTGGTCGACATCAGGCGAAATTAGCCACTGCCGTCGGTGGCGTCAACAACGGCATTCGGCGTGTGCGCAATATTGGCGCGGTAACGGCTGCGGGCGATCAACGCCGTGTGCAGGTCGTCGATCAGCGGGTCGAGGAACATCGCGCGGTACTCGGCGTCGTCGACCGCGCGGGCGCTGATGTACATGAACGTCAGCGCGCCCAGGAACAGGCAGATATGGATCAGGGAGTTGGGCGCCGGAAACGTCATGCCCAGCACCGTGGCGGTGTTCACGGTGGTGTGGGTCCATTCCTTGACCAGCGGCGGGGTGAGGATCAGCAGCCCGAGTACGAGGTAGATGGTGGCGGTCACCGATGCCACCACGAGGATCTCGACTAGTTGCGAGGTGGCCAGCAGGAAGACCACGTTGAGGCGTTCGCTGCGTTTGAGCGGTGCGCGGGGCGAGGGGTCGGGCAGGGTCGCAAACGGGGTGTCCGCGAGGTCCTCGCTGCCTTCGGGCAACACCGCCGTGTCCCGCAGCATCGGCCGCACCCGCTCGATGGTCTTGGACACGACGAACGCCCCGGCGATGGCCAACAGGAACACGATCGACAGCCATAGCCGTTCGCCGCTGATGTTGGCCGCCATCAGCCAGACGTAGGTGTTGAAGAACACCAAAGCGGTCAGCAGCACCACCGGCAGGGCGCGCACCGCAAGTTCGCCGACGGTTGCCAGGTGCGACAGCGTCATGCGCACCGCCCAACCCAGCACCGATCCGATCCCGCAGCCGGTCAGGACCAGCGTGAGGCTGAGGATGACGACGGCCCTCGACAGCTGAACCGCATCGGTGCCGGCTTCGATTACGTCCGACGTCACCGCGACGGCGACGGCGACGGTCGCCGCGATCGCGCGTAGGCGAACCGCCGAGATTCGGGACACCAGCCAGCCGACGACTGCGGCCAGGGGGAGGGCGACCGCCAGTAAGGCCAGGATGACCCATTGGGAAGTCGTTGGCGTGCCAGCAATTTCGACGTCGCGGCCGGCACTGACGAAGTACACCGCCAGCAGGCACGTCTCTACGGTCGCCCACGCCGCCAGCATGGGAGCAGACCGCGGCCACAGCCGCCGCCACCGACCACGAGTGGTCGGCACTGAGGGCAAGCCGCGCAGCAGAAACCAACTTTCGGCCGCGGCCGTCGCCGAATCTCGGTGCACCAACGGACGACGCAGGGAACGGCTCATGCCGGGTCACATTAGCGCCGGCAACCACCCGCGCGCTGCTAGTCGGCACGCGCACCTACTCTTTAAGGCATGCAACGGATTATCGGGACGGAGGTCGAGTACGGCATCTCCTCGCCGTCAGACCCGACCGCCAACCCGATCCTCACCTCGACTCAGGCGGTTCTGGCTTACGCCGCCGCCGCCGGTATACAGCGCGCCAAACGCACCCGTTGGGACTATGAGGTGGAGTCGCCGCTGCGGGACGCGCGCGGCTTTGACCTCAGCCGCTCGGCGGGTCCGCCGCCCGTCGTCGACGCCGACGAGGTCGGGGCCGCGAACATGATCCTGACCAACGGGGCACGGCTCTACGTCGACCACGCGCACCCGGAGTACTCCGCGCCCGAATGCACCGACCCGCTCGACGCGGTGATCTGGGACAAGGCCGGCGAACGGGTCATGGAAGCCGCGGCGCGCCACGTCGCCAGCGTTCCCGGCGCCGCCAAGTTGCAGTTGTACAAGAACAACGTCGACGGCAAAGGGGCCTCCTACGGCTCCCACGAGAACTACCTCATGTCACGCCAGACGCCGTTCTCCGCCATTATCGCCGGACTGACCCCGTTCCTAGTGTCCCGGCAGGTGGTCACCGGGTCCGGCCGGGTGGGGATCGGCCCGTCCGGTGACGAGCCGGGCTTCCAGCTGTCGCAGCGTTCGGACTACATCGAGGTCGAGGTCGGCCTGGAAACCACGCTCAAACGCGGCATCATCAACACCCGCGACGAACCCCACGCCGACGCCGACCGATACCGCCGGCTGCACGTCATCATCGGCGACGCGAACCTCGCCGAGACGTCGACCTATTTGAAGCTGGGCACCACCGCGCTCGTGCTGGACCTCATCGAGGAAGGCCCATCGCATGGGATCGACCTAAGCGACCTGACCCTGGCGCGGCCGGTGCACGCGGTCCACGCCATCAGCCGCGACCCGGCATTGCGCGCAACGGTGGCCCTGGTCGACGGTCGAGAGCTGACGGGTCTTGCGCTGCAACGGATCTACCTGGACCGGGTGGCCAAGCTGGTGGACGGCCGCGACCCCGACCCGCGCGCCTCCGACATCGTCGAGACCTGGGCGCACGTCCTCGACCTGCTCGAGCGAGACCCGATGGAGTGCGCCGAGCTGCTCGATTGGCCGGCCAAACTCCGCTTGCTGGAAGGCTTCCGCCAGCGCGAGAACCTGAGCTGGTCGGCGCCGCGGCTGCACTTGGTCGACCTGCAGTACTCCGATGTCCGGCTGGACAAAGGGCTGTACAACCGGCTCGTGGCGCGCGGCTCCATGAAGCGGCTGGTGACCGAACATCAGGTGCTCGAAGCCGTCGACAAGCCGCCGACCGACACCCGCGCCTACTTCCGCGGTGAGTGTCTGCGCCGGTTCGGCGCCGACATCGCCGCGGCCAGTTGGGACTCGGTGATCTTCGACCTCGGTGGCGATTCGCTGGTGCGCATCCCGACGCTGGAGCCGCTGCGCGGCAGCAAGGCACATGTGGGAGCGTTATTGGACTCGGTGAGCAGTGCGGTTGAGTTGGTGGAACAACTGACCAGCTGACATCCGTTAAACCGGGAAACGTCGGTGCTGACCGGTAGGGTAGAGACAAGCTTGCGGGCGTATCACGCGCACGCATGGCCTCTAGAAGGCCCGTGACGAAGCAGGAGGCGGCGATGGCGCAAGAGCAGACCAAACGCGGGGGTGGCGGCGGCGACGAAGACGACCTCACCGGCAGCACCGCTGCCGGCCAGGAGCGTCGCGAGAAGCTGACCGAGGAGACTGACGATCTGCTCGACGAGATTGATGATGTCCTCGAAGAGAACGCCGAGGACTTCGTGCGTGCGTACGTCCAAAAGGGCGGACAGTGACCTGGCCGTTGCCTGATCGCCTGTCCCTGAAATCAGCACTATCCGGATCATCCGCCGTAGACCTGTCGTCTTTTGCTGACTTCCTGCGCCGCCAGGCGCCGGAACTGCTGCCCGCCAGCATCAGCGGCGGCGAACCCTCCGCCGCGGCCCAGCTGCCGCACGGCACCACCATCGTGGCGCTGAAATACCCCGGCGGCGTCGTGCTCGCCGGTGATCGCCGTTCGACGCAAGGCAACATGATCGCCGGTCGCGACGTGCGTAAGGTCTACATCACCGACGACTACACCGCCACCGGCATCGCCGGCACCGCCGCCATCGCCGTCGAATTCGCCCGCCTCTACGCCGTCGAGCTCGAGCACTACGAGAAGTTGGAAGGCGTCCCGCTCACCTTCGCCGGCAAAGTCAATCGGCTCGCGATCATGGTGCGCAGCAACCTGCCGGCCGCGATGCAGGGCCTGGTGGCACTGCCGCTGCTGGTCGGTTACGACCTGCAGGCACCCGACCCCGAGTCGGCGGGCCGCATCGTTTCCTTCGACGCGGCCGGCGGCTGGAACATCGAAGAAGAGGGCTACCAGTCGGTGGGATCCGGCTCGATCTTCGCCAAGTCGTCGATGAAGAAGCTGTACTCCCAAGTTACCGACGCCGACTCCGCGCTGCGGGTGGCCGTGGAAGCGCTCTACGACGCCGCCGACGACGACTCCGCCACCGGCGGGCCCGATCTGGTCCGCGGCATCTTCCCCACGGCGGTCACCATCGACGCCGAAGGGGCGCTGGACGTAGCCGAGGAGCGGATCGCCGAATTGGCCCGCAGCGTCATCGAGAGTCGTTCGCGCGCAGATACTTTCGGCCCCGACGGCGGTGAGAAGTGAGTTTCCCCTATTTCATCTCGCCCGAGCAGGCGATGCGGGAGCGCAGCGAGCTCGCGCGCAAAGGCATCGCCCGGGGCCGCAGTGTGGTGGCGCTGGCCTATGCCGGTGGGGTGTTGTTCGTCGCGGAGAATCCGTCGCGGTCGTTGCAGAAGATCAGCGAGCTCTATGACCGGGTGGGCTTCGCGGCCGCCGGCAAGTTCAACGAGTTCGACAACTTGCGCCGCGGCGGCATCCAGTTCGCCGACACCCGCGGCTACGCCTATGACCGCCGCGACGTCACCGGACGGCAGCTGGCCAACGTCTACGCCCAGACACTCGGCACCATCTTCACCGAGCAAGCCAAGCCCTACGAGGTGGAGTTGTGTGTGGCCGAGGTCGCGCACTACGGCGAGACCAAAGCCCCGGAGCTGTACCGCATCACGTATGACGGGTCGATCGCTGACGAGCCGCACTTCGTGGTGATGGGTGGCACCACCGAGCCGATCACCAACGCGCTCAAAGAGTCCTACACCGAGAACGCCGACCTGCCGGATGCGTTGCGCATCGCGGTGGAGGCGTTGCGGGCAAGCAGTGCCGACAACGCCGGCAACGGGCAGTCGAGCATCGGCGGAGCCAGCCTCGAGGTGGCCATCTTGGACGCCAATCGGCCGCGGCGGGCATTCCGGCGCCTCACCGGCGCCGCGCTGGAAGGCTTGCTGCGGGATGTGGACAACGGCAATGCACCCGAGGGTGAATCGTCAGAGTCCAACGGCGAGTCGTCGAACTGACGCCGGACGAAGTCGGCCTGGAAAGCTTCCGCGGCGCGGCACTGCCACCGCGCCGCTGCGACAACCAGTACGCTCGATAACGTGCAGCGACGAATCATGGGCATCGAGACCGAGTTCGGTGTCACCTGCACATTCCACGGTCATCGTCGGCTCAGCCCGGACGAAGTAGCGCGCTACCTGTTCCGCCGAGTCGTTTCCTGGGGTCGCAGCTCCAACGTTTTCCTGCGCAACGGCGCCCGCCTCTACCTCGATGTGGGCAGCCACCCCGAATACGCCACCGCGGAATGCGACAGTCTGGTACAGCTCGTGACTCACGACCGGGCCGGTGAGTGGGTGCTCGAAGACCTGCTGGTCGACGCCGAGCAGCGGCTCGCCGACGAAGGCATCGGCGGGGACATCTACCTGTTCAAGAACAACACCGACTCCGCGGGCAACTCTTACGGTTGCCACGAGAACTACCTGATCGTTCGGGCGGGGGAATTCTCCCGGATCTCCGACGTGCTGCTGCCGTTCCTGGTCACCCGGCAGCTGATCTGCGGTGCGGGCAAGGTGCTGCAGACGCCCAAGGCGGCCACCTTCTGCCTGTCTCAGCGCGCCGAGCACATTTGGGAGGGTGTCTCGTCGGCGACCACCCGCAGCCGGCCGATCATCAACACCCGCGACGAACCGCACGCCGACGCCGAGAAATACCGGCGGCTACACGTCATCGTCGGCGACTCGAACATGTGCGAGACCACCACCATGCTCAAGGTGGGCACCGCCGCGCTGGTGCTAGAGATGATCGAGGCCGGGGTGGCTTTCCGAGACTTCTCGCTGGACAACCCGATCCGCGCCATCCGCGAAGTGAGTCACGACATCACCGGCCGGCGGCCGGTGCGGTTGGCCGGTGGGCGTCAGGCCAGCGCGCTGGACATTCAGCGGGAGTACTACAGCCGCGCCGTCGAACATCTGCAGACCCGTGAACCCAACGCGCAGATCGAGCAGGTCGTCGACTTATGGGGCCGCCAACTCGACGCCGTCGAGAGCCAGGACTTCGCGAAGGTTGACACCGAAATCGACTGGGTGATCAAGCGCAAGCTCTTCCAGCGCTACCAGGACCGCTACAACATGGAGCTGTCCGACCCCAAGATCGCCCAACTGGACTTGGCCTACCACGACATCAAGCGCGGCCGCGGCGTCTTCGACCTGCTGCAGCGAAAGGGGTTGGCCGCGCGGGTCACTACCGATGAAGACATCGCCGAAGCCGTCGACCACCCGCCGCAGACCACCCGCGCGCGGCTACGCGGCGAGTTCATCAGCGCCGCCCAGGCCGCCGGTCGCGACTTCACCGTGGACTGGGTGCACTTGAAGCTCAATGACCAGGCGCAGCGGACCGTGTTGTGCAAGGACCCGTTCCGCGCCGTCGACGAGCGCGTCAAACGACTGATCGCGAGCATGTAGCGCCACCCCGGTGGCCTAATCTGTAGCCAATGGCGACCTCGAAAGTCGAACGGCTGGTCAATCTCGTCATCGCCCTGCTCTCGACCCGCGGCTACATCACCGCGGAGAAGATCAGGTCCAGCGTTGCGGGTTACTCCGACAGCCCTACCTTGGAAGCGTTCTCCCGGATGTTCGAGCGGGACAAGAACGAACTACGCGACCTCGGCATCCCGCTGGAGGTGGGACGCGTGTCCAACCTGGACCCGACCGAGGGGTACCGCATCAACCGGGAGGCCTACGCGCTGCCGTCGGTCGAGTTGACTGCCGAGGAGGCCGCCGCGGTCGCCGTCGCCACCCAGCTGTGGGAGTCGCCCGAATTGATCACCGCCACCCAGGGAGCGCTGCTCAAGCTTCGCGCTGCGGGCGTCGACGTCGAACCCTTGGAGGCGGGATCGCCGGTGGCCATCGCCTCACCCGCGGGAGTACCGGGGTTGCGCGGGTCCGAAGACGTTCTCGGGATCTTGTTGTCCGCCATCGACGCTCGCCAAGCCGTGCAATTCCCGCACCGGTCCACGCGCGCCGAGCCCTACACCACTCGCACGGTCGAACCGTGGGGCGTGGTCACCGAGAAGGGCCGCTGGTATCTCGTCGGCCACGACCGCGACCGCGACGCCACCCGTACCTTCCGCCTGTCGCGCATCGGCGACGAGGTGAAGCCGGTCGGCCCCCCGGGAGCGGTCACCATTCCCGACGGCGTCGACCTGCGGCACATCGTGGCCCAAACGGTGAGCGAAGCGCCCAGCGGTGTGCGCGCGACGGTCTGGGTGGCCGACGGGCGAGCGACCGCCCTGCGACGGGCCGGCACCAGCATCGGGCCGCGACAACTGGCCGGCCGCGACGGGGAGGTGTTCCAGCTGGACATCGGATTCAGTGACCGCCTGGCGCGCGAGATCGCCGGCTACGGATCGGACGCGATCGTGCTGGCGCCGCCGTCGTTGCGCGAGGATGTCCTGGCCCGGTTGACCGCGCAAGCGCAGGAGCGACCCCGATGACCCCCGTGTCCACCCGCCTGGTGCGGCTGCTCAACATGGTGCCGTACTTCCAGGCCAATCCGCGGATCACCCGAGCCGAGGCCGCCGCCGACCTGGGCGTGTCGGCCAAGCAACTCGAAGAAGACCTCAACCAGCTGTGGATGTGCGGGTTGCCGGGGTATCTGCCCGGCGACCTGATCGACTTCTCGTTCTCCGGCGACACCGTCGAGGTGACCTTCTCGGCCGGCATCGATCGGCCGCTCAAGCTGACCTCCCCGGAAGCGACCGGGTTGCTCGTGGCGCTGCGGGCCCTGGCCGACATCCCCGGGGTGGTCGACCCGGAGGCCGCGCGCAGCGCAATCGCCAAGATCGCCGCGGCGGCGGGTGCCGCCGGGCACGACACTGCGGCGGCCGTGATCGACGAACCGGCGCCCGTCGAGAGCCGGGCCGCGGCGGCGGTCCGCGCCGCCGTACATGACCGGCGCGCGCTGACCATTGACTACTACTCCGCCTCACACGATTCGCTGACCAGCCGGATCGTCGATCCGATCCGCGTGCTGCTGATCGGTGGCCAGAGCTACTTGGAGGCCTGGTCACGGGAAGCCGAAGGGGTGCGCTTGTTCCGGTTCGACCGGATCGTCGACGCCAAGGCGCTGAACGAACCGGCCATGCCGCCCGAACCCGTGCTCCAGGCGCCCCCAGACACCTCCTTGTTCGACGGCGATCCGTCGCTGCCGTCGGCAACCCTGCTGGTCGCGCCCTCGGCGTCATGGATGTTCGAGTACTACCCGCTGCGGGTGCAGCGCGAGCTGCCCGACGGGTCCTGCGAAGTGGCGATGACGTACGCGTCGGAGGACTGGATGACGCGCCTGCTGCTGGGGTTCGGCTCGGATGTGCAGGTCTTGGCCCCGGAGTCATTGGCGCAGCGGGTGCGTGAGCAGGCCGTTGCGGCACTGGCCGCATACCGGGCCGCTGAGCAGGGCTGATAATCGTTTAGCGGCGGCGCGTGGTGCTGCCGCGCCTCGCTTGGACCGGAGCGGCGCATGGGCTGCGGTAGCATCGGGTGGACGTCTGGAGGTAATCAAAGTGGGCAGTCTTCAACCGTGGCATTGGCTGATCCTCGCTGTCGTGGTGATCGTGTTGTTCGGTGCCAAGCGGCTCCCTGACGCGGCGCGCTCGCTGGGCAAGTCGCTGCGCATCTTCAAGTCCGAGGTCCGCGAGCTGCAGAACGAGAACAAGTCCGACGCTTCCCCGCAGGCCCCTACGGCGGCGCCCACACCCGTCGAGTCGCAGCGTGTCGACCCGCCAGCCAGCACTGCTGAGCAGGGCCACACCGAGGCGCGGCCGGCCTAGCCTGGCGCCACTGACCCGTGTGTCGTGAACGGTCCTAGGGTTTCAGCGCGCGCTTTCGGTCTCCTCAAACGGCTCAACCCCCGGCAACGGCGCAGTCGCGTCAACCCCGACGCGACCATGTCGCTGGTCGATCACCTGACCGAGCTGCGCACCCGCCTGCTCATCTCGTTGGCGGCCATCGTCGTCACCACCAGCTTCGGGTTCATCTGGTACTCGCATCCAGTCTTCGGGCTGCAAAGCCTCGGCGAATTCCTGCGCGAGCCGTACTGCTCGCTGCCTCAGTCGGCCCGAGCCGAGCTGAGCGCGGATGGTCAATGCCGACTCCTGGCGACGGCACCGTTCGACCAATTCATGTTGCGACTCAAGGTCGGTATGACCGCCGGTATCGTCCTGGCCTGCCCGGTCTGGTTCTACCAACTCTGGGCGTTCATCACCCCCGGCTTGTACAAGAAGGAGCGGCGCTTCGCGGTCGCCTTCGTCATTCCGGCGGCCGTGCTGTTCGCCGCCGGCGCCGCCCTGGCCTACGTGGTGCTGTCCAAGGCGCTCGGCTTCCTGCTTACCGTCGGCAGCGACGTCCAAGTCACCGCCCTGTCCGGTGACCGGTATTTCGGCTTCCTGATCAACCTGCTGGTGGTATTCGGCGTCAGCTTCGAATTCCCGCTCCTCATCGTCATGCTCAACATGATCGGCATGCTCACCTATGAGCGGCTCAAGTCGTGGCGGCGCGGGCTGATCTTTGCGATGTTCGTCTTCGCCGCGGTGTTCACGCCGGGTTCTGATCCGTTTTCGATGACCGCGCTCGGGGTAGCGCTAACGGTGTTGCTCGAGTTCGCAATTCAGATCGCCCGGATCCATGACAAGCGAAAAGCCAAGCGTGAAGCGTCGATACCCGATGACGAAGCATCCGTCATCGACCCACCCTCGCCGGTACCGGCGCCGTCGGTCATCGGCGGACCCCATGACGACGTCACCTAGCTTTCTGCGCGGCTCATCGCGTGAGCGTGCCTGTCCGGACAGCGACACGCCGCGGTTGCCGTACCTGTGCGCACCTTTGCGGGCGGCGACGTGAGTGATCTGCCCGAACTCGACCGCTTCGCCACCGAACTGTCCTTCCAGCTCGACGACTTCCAACGCCGGGCGTGCGCGGCGTTGGAACGCGGTCACGGTGTCCTGGTTTGCGCACCAACCGGCGCCGGCAAGACCGTCGTCGGCGAATTCGCCGTCCATCTCGCGCTCGCCGCCGGCGGCAAGTGCTTCTACACCACACCGCTGAAGGCGCTGAGCAATCAAAAGCACACCGATCTGGTCGCGCGCTACGGCCGCGACCGGATCGGCCTGCTCACCGGTGACATGTCGGTCAACGCCGATGCGCCCGTCGTGGTCATGACGACCGAAGTGCTGCGCAACATGCTGTATGCGAATTCGTCTGCACTGCAGGGCCTTTCGCATGTGGTGATGGACGAGGTGCACTTCCTGGCCGACCGGATGCGCGGCCCGGTATGGGAAGAGGTCATCCTGCATCTGGCCGACGAGGTACGGCTGGTCAGTCTGTCGGCCACGGTCAGCAACGCCGAGGAGTTCGGTGGCTGGATTCAGACGGTACGCGGGGACACCACCGTGGTGGTCGACGAACATCGCCCCGTGCCGCTGTGGCAACACGTCCTGGTGGGCAAGCGGTTGTTCGACTTGTTCGACTACCGTTCCGGCGATCCGGCCAATCAGCAGACGCACGCCACCATCGGCAAACCGCACGTCAACGCCGACCTAGTGCGTCACATCGCGCATCGCCGCGAGGCCGACCGAATGACGGACTGGCAGCCGCGGCGGCGAAACCAGGGACGTCCCAGCCGGCCGCGCTTCTATCGGCCGCCCGGGCGGCCGGACGTCATCGCCATCCTCGATGCGGCCGGCCTGCTGCCCGCGATCACGTTCGTGTTCTCCCGCGCCGGCTGCGACGCGGCCGTTCAACAGTGCCTGCGCTCGCCTCTACAGCTGACCACCGAGCAGGAGCGCGCACAGATCGCCGAGGTCATCGACCACCGCTGCGGCGACTTGGAAGACGCCGACTTGGCCGTGCTGGGCTACTACGAATGGCGCGAGGGACTGCTGCGCGGCCTGGCCGCCCACCACGCCGGCATGCTGCCCGTGTTCCGCCACACCGTCGAGGAGTTGTTCGCCGCCGGCCTGGTCAAGGCGGTGTTCGCCACCGAGACTTTGGCGTTGGGCATCAACATGCCGGCTCGTACCGTGGTGCTCGAGCGGTTGGTTAAGTTCAACGGCGAGCAGCATGTGCCGTTGACGCCGGGGGAGTACACGCAGCTGACCGGCCGCGCCGGCCGACGCGGCATCGACGTCGAGGGTCACGCGGTGGTGTTGTGGCAGCCCGATGTCGAGCCGTCCGAGGTCGCCGGGCTCGCCTCCACCCGGACCTTCCCGCTGCGCAGTTCATTCGCCCCCTCCTACAACATGACGATCAACCTGGTGCAGCGCATGGGCCCCGAGCAGGCTCACCAGCTGCTCGAGCAGTCCTTCGCGCAGTACCAGGCCGACCGGTCGGTGGTCGGACTGGTCCGCGGCATCGACCGCGGCAAGCGGATGCTCGACGAGATCGCCGGTCAATTCGGTGGGCACGACGCGTCGATCTTCGACTACGCCCGCCTCCGTGCGCAGATCTCCGATATGGAGCGCTCACAAGCGCGCGCCTCGCGGTTACAGCGCCGGCAAGCCGCCAGCGACGCCCTCACCGCATTGCGCCGCGGCGACATCATCAACATCACTCATGGCCGCCGCAGCGGGCTCGCCGTCGTCCTCGAATCCGCGCGCGACAGCAGCGATCCCCGGCCGCTGGTGCTGACCGAGCATCGCTGGGCGGGGCGCATCTCGTCGGCCGACTATTCCGGGGCGACTCCACCGGTCGGGTCGATGAGCTTGCCCAAACGGGTCGAGCATCGCCAGCCGCGCGTGCGGCGGGACCTGGCGTCGGCGCTGCGCTCGGCCGCTGCGGACCTGGTTCCCTCGGCCGGTCGACGCTCCGGTGGGCGGGGGGGCCCGGACGGCGAATTCCACGACCCGGAACTGGCGTCGCTGCGGGACAAGATGCGCCGCCACGCCGCACACCACGCCCCCGACCGCGAATCCCACATGCGCGAAGCCGAACGCTACCTGCGCATCGAACGGGATAACACCCAATTGGAGCGCAAGGTCGCCGCGGCGACCAACTCGCTGGCCCGCACGTTCGACCGGATCGTCGGCCTGCTCACCGAGCGCGAGTTCATCTCGGGTCCAGCTGAGGATCCCCAGGTCACCGACCACGGACGATTGTTGGCGCGGATCTACAGCGAAAGCGATCTGCTGGTAGCCGAGTGCCTGCGCACCGGCGCCTGGACCGGTCTCAAGCCGCCCGAGCTGGCGGCAGTGGTCTCGGCGGTCCTCTATGAATCACGGGGCGACGCTCCGAGTGCGCCGTTGGGCGCTGAAGTGCCCACGCAGAAACTGCGGCAGGCGCTCAATCAGACCTCACGGCTGTCCGCGGACTTGCGCGCCGACGAGCAAACCCACCGGATCTCCCAGAGCCGCGAACCCGACGACGGCTTCGTCCCCGTCATCTACCGCTGGGCGCGCACCGGTGATCTGGCCTCGGCCTTGGCCGCCGCGGACGCAGCCGGGACCGGATCACCGCTATCGGCAGGCGATTTCGTGCGCTGGTGCCGTCAGGTCCTCGACCTGCTGGATCAGGTCCGCAATGCGGCGCCGGACCCTGACCTGCGTGCCACCGCAAAGCGCGCTATCAATGACGTTCGGCGCGGCGTCGTGGCAGTTGACGCCGGGTAGGCTGAGCCGGAGCTACGGTTACATCGTCCAATGTGATCGGCAGGGCCAGGACAAGACGCACTAGGAGCATTGATGAGCGGACCGCAGGGACCGGGCCAGTCGTGGCAACCCGGCGACCATTCCTCCGACCCGACCATGGCGGGGTCGCCCTGGCAGCAGCAACCCAATCAGGACGCGACCTGGCACGCGCCGGCGTACACGCCATCCGAATACCCGCAGTACCAGCAGCCGGGTGAGGCTTACCCGCAGCAGTACCAGCAGCCTGGATATGGCTCCGACTTCGGTCAGCAGGCCACCCAGTACGGCGCGGCGCCGCAGTACGGCCAGCCGGGCCAGTATCAGCAGCCCGGCCAGTATGGTCAGCCGCAGTACGGCCAGCCCGGTCAGCCGGGGCAATACGGTCAGCCCGGCCAGTACCCCGGCCAGGCGGCTCCCTACGGCCAGCCCGCCAAGAAGCGTTCGACGGCGCTGATCGCCAGCATCGTCGGTGTGGTCGCGGTGTTGTTCATCGCGGTCATCCTGGTTCTCGGCTTCTGGCAGCCCGGTTTCTTCGTCACCACCAAGTTGGACGTGAACAAGGCCAACGCGGGTGTGCAGCAGATCCTCACCGACGAGACCAACGGCTACGGCGCCAAGAATGTCAAAGACGTCAAGTGCAACAACGGGTCGAACCCGACCGTGAAGAAGGGCGGCACCTTCGACTGCACCGTCAGCATCGACGGCGCTTCCAAGCACGTCACCGTGACCTTCCAGGACAACAAGGGCACTTACGAGGTTGGTCGGCCGCAGTAACCGTTACGACGGCAGCGCGTCGAGCGCTTTCTGCAGTCGCTTTATCGATGACCCGACGCCGTACTGGGTTGCCAGTTCGGCGGTGCGCGCGGTGTCGGCGGCATGTAACGGCAACTTGTCCGTGCGCGTCGACAGCGTGACCGGCGCGTCGGTGGCCACGCGCACCACTTGGCCCGCGACTTCGAGGTAGTCCGACGATGCGCGTAGCTTTGTGCGTAATCCTTTGGCCATCTTCGACTTTGGATCGTTGGCTGCGGCGATGATCTGGTCCAGCGAGCCATGCTGGCCCAGCAGGGTTGCTGCGGTTTTCTCGCCGATGCCCGGCACCCCGGGCAGCCCGTCGGACGGGTCACCGCGCAGCAACGCCAGTTCGGCGTAGGCAGGGCCGGCCCGATCGACCGGCACCCCATAACTGTCGGCGAGCTCTTTGGGCCCGAACAGGGTGGCCTTGGATAGGCCGCGGCCCAGATACAGGACGCGGACGGGCACGTGGTCGTCGCTGACCACCTGCAGCAGGTCGCGGTCCCCGCTGACCACGATCACCGGGTCGGTGCGCTCGCGCGCCGCCAAGGTGCCCAACACATCGTCGGCTTCGTAACCCGGTGCGCCCGCCGTTGGGATACCGAAAGCGTCTAGCAGTTCCATGATCATGCCGATCTGCGGGGTCAGCTCGTCGGGCACTTCCTCGATGTCAGGTTGGTCGGCCGGTTCCTCCTGCACCACCCGATGCGCTTTGTACGACGGGATGAGATCGACTCGCCATTGGGGCCGCCAGTCCAGATCCAGGCACACCACCAGCCGGCACGGTCGCTGCTGGGTCACCAACACGGCCAACGAGTCGATGAATCCGCGCACGGCGTTGACCGGACGGCCGTCGGGCGACTTGATCGACGACGGCACGCCGAAATACGAGCGGAACCACATGCTGGGGCCGTCGAGCAGCAACACAGGTGCGGGCATGCGCGCTATGGTCTCACGCGCGCCGGCAACGATTAGCCTGGCTGCCATGGACTCTCGTCGATTCGACACCGAGGTGTATGCGCGGCGGCTGGGCGCAGCGGCGGCCGCGGCCGCTGAGGCCGGTCTGGCTGGGCTGGTCATTACGCCGGGTTACGACCTGCGCTACCTCATCGGCTCGCGGGCGCAAACATTCGAACGACTCACCGCGCTGGTGGTACCGGCCTCGGGTGCGCCGACGGTGGTGTTGCCGCGGCTGGAGTTGGCCTCGTTGCGCGAGTCGGCCGCGGTCGAACTGGGTGTGAGGTTGCAGGACTGGGTCGACGGTGACGACCCGTACCGGTTGGTGGGTGAGGCGCTGGCGGGTGCGGCGGTGGCCGTGTCCGATTCCATGCCCGCGCTGCACCTACTGCCGCTGGCGCAAGCGCTGGGAGCGGTGCCGGTGCTGGCCACCGATGTGCTGCGGCAGTTGCGAATGATCAAGGAGCCCGCGGAGATTGACGCTCTGCGCAAAGCGGGCGCAGCCATCGACCGAGTGCATGCCAGGTTGCCTGAGTTTCTGGTGCCAGGCCGTGCCGAAGCTGACGTCGCTGCCGATATCGCCGAAGCCATTGTGGCTGAAGGTCATTCAGAGGTGTCGTTCATCATCGTCGGATCTGGTCCGCATGGCGCCGATCCGCATCACGAGGTTTCGGATCGGGAACTGCAGGTGGGTGACATCGTCGTGGTGGACATCGGTGGTAGCTACGAGCCCGGATACCACTCCGACTCGACCCGCACCTACAGCATTGGCGAGCCAGACCCTGTGGTGGCACAGCAGTACTCGGTGTTGGAGCGAGCTCAGCGCGCGGCGGTCTCAGCGGTCCGTCCCGGTGTGACGGCTCAGCAGGTCGACGCCTCGGCCCGAGAGGTGCTGGCCGACGCTGGATTGGCGGAGTATTTCGTGCACCGCACGGGACATGGGATTGGTTTGAGCGTGCACGAGGAGCCCTACATCGTCGCCGGCAACGAACTGCCGCTGGTGCCCGGCATGGCCTTCTCTGTCGAGCCCGGCATCTACTTTCCCGGGCGGTGGGGTGCGCGGATCGAAGACATCGTGATCGTCACCGACGAGGGCGCCGTGTCGGTGAACAACCGGCCGCACGGGCTCATTGTGGTGGGTTAGCGGCTGCAGGCGTGGAACCAGGCAAGGTGATAGTTCGCAGCGGCCTTGTCGGCGGTGACCAGCGCGTCTATCGCTGCGAGGAGCTGCCAGTTCCCGATGTCGTGGGCGTCGACGTTGCCGGGATAGCTGTCAAGGACTTTGTTACTGACGTCTTTCAGGTGCTGGCGCAAGAGATCGACTTCGGAATCCAGTACGCCGGTGCCCGCGGACGCCGCTTTGGCCAGCGTGTGCGCCAATCGCGGCAGACCGTCGCGCCATTGGGTGGCTTGTCCGAGTTCCCAACCGAGCTCGTCGATCTCGGGCACCTGACGCGGCCGGGGCGACGTCGGGATCGGCTCGTCGGGTTTGGACACATGGTGGATCGGTGTGTAGCCGGCGGCAACGGTCACCTCCCCGAGCAGGGCTTCGATGTTTCCGCGGCGCCGTGCCGGGGGTAGCAGCGTGACGGCGGCCGGCAGCTCGATGCCCGGTGGAATCCAGCCACTGGCCAGGTCGGTGGTCAGCAGAGTGGTGTCGTCGGGACGGTCTCCCGCCGCCCACGCCAGCCGAGGTTGCTGACGCGCAACCGAATTCACTAGACGTTGCAGTCGAGCGCGGGCCGTGGCGTCGGCGGATGCCGCGCCTGCCGCCGCTCCAGTCGCGGTCGCGGCGACGGCTTCAGTCGCGGGCGGTGGCGGTGGTTTGGTCGGGGCGGGAGTCTGCCGCACGACGGCCGGTTGGCCCGTGCCGGCCTGACCGGAGGACGGGTGCACCGGCGCCGACGACGGTGTCGCCGCTTGAACGGGTGACGAGCTGGGCAGTGAGGGTGCGGTGGTTGTGGTGGGCGGCCGCAGGTCGGCGCCGTATGTCGGCAGTGGCGTTGAGCTCGCGGGCGCAGCGAAGCCCGGGTTAGGTGCGACCGGGCTGGTGACTATGGGTGCGGCCGCGGGTTCCGGGTGCGGGACCTGCGGAGCAGGGGAGTCGACGACCGGGGCGTGCACCACCGGGTTTACGACTGCAGCGGGAGTGGTCGGTGACGTGTGTGTCACTTGCTCGGTGGGAGTGATCGGATGCGGCACCGAGTTGGGCGGGGCCGAGAACGGCGCACCGGAATCCATGCCCTTGTTGAAGCTCTGCACGAGTTCGGCGGGGGTGGCAGTTGGGGGGAGG
>NZ_LZLE01000096.1 GCF_001673155.1 Mycobacterium sp. 1423905.2
TGGCCAGCAGCACCACGATCGCTTCCAGGATCAGCGTGGCGGCCATCACCGCACCGAAGCTTCTCCACGGGTCGGGCGGCCCGTGGTCGGCGAGGCCGGGCTGAGAGTCGTCGGTCATTGCGGGTCCCGACCGAACAGGCTGCGGGCGGCACCGGCGGTGACAACCGAGCCGGTGATGACTATCCCGGTACCCGACATCGCCTCCCCTTCGGCGGCCGTGGCGTCGTCGACCAGCGCGGTCGCAACGTCGATCGCATCCCGCAAATTCTCGGCGGTGACCACTCGGTCCGGCCCGACCCGTGGAGAAGCTTCGGTGCGGTGATGGCCGCCACGCTGATCCTGGAAGCGATCGTGGTGCTGCTGGCCATACCTGTGGTCGGCGCGGTGGGCGGCGGACTGAGCGGGCCGTCGCTGGGTTACCTGATCGGCCTGGCCGTCGTGCTGGTGCTGCTGGCCGGTGTCCAGCGCAAGCCGTGGGCGATTTGGCTCAACCTGGGGGCGCAGCTGTTGGTGCTGGCGGGCTTCGCGGTCTACCCCGGCGTCGGATTCATCGGCATCCTGTTCACCGCGTTGTGGGGCCTCATCGCCTATTTCCGCGCCGAGGTTCGGCGCCGGCAGGACCGCGGCCTGCCGCCCGGGGGCTGACGGCAAAACCGCGTTTTGGGCATCGACCGGTCGGCACTCTATGTTGGGCAGCGTGACCGAGCGGACTCTCGTATTGATCAAGCCCGACGGCGTGGAACGTCAACTGATTGGCGAGATAATCAGCCGTATCGAGCGCAAGGGCCTCACCATCGCGGCGCTGCAGCTCAGGACCGTCGACCAGGAGCTGGCCAGCCGTCATTACGCCGAGCACGAAGGCAAACCCTTCTTCGGCTCACTACTGGAGTTCATCACCTCCGCGCCGGTGGTGGCGGCCATCGTGACCGGGCCGCGGGCAATCACGGCGTTTCGCCAGCTGGCCGGTGGCACTGACCCGGTGGACAAGGCCGCTCCCGGCACGATTCGCGGCGATTTCGGCCTGGAGACGCAGTTCAACCTGGTGCACGGCTCGGATTCGCCGGAGTCAGCCGAGCGGGAAATCGCGCTCTGGTTCCCGGGCGGCTAACGGCCCAGCCAGCAATTTCCTAGGGCAATTCCTAGGGCACTTTCCCGACGCTGCCCTCAGGCGGGATCGACCTCGCCGAGTGATGTGGGATACTGGCTGCGGGTGAACGTCGTCGTACCGGCTTCGGACACTCGAATGAAGACTTGGACAAGCGCGACCATCGCCACTTCGCGGATGCGACGCGGCATGTCAAGCCGGCATTCAGTACGGCACCGAGTGGGTTCGTCTTGAGCCGCTCGGAGCGAGACCATCACAAGCTCGGGAGAAAGTGACCCGGGCACATAGCGAAGCCCTCGCGTGGCCGCGTCGCCCAGACGCGCCCGGGGGCTTGAGGAGAATACGTGGTAGACGGTGCCCCACCATCAGACTCAGCAAATGAACCGACACAGCGACAGGATCTGCCGGACCGACTGAGAGTCCACTCGCTGGCCCGAACGCTGGGTACCACCAGCAGACGGGTACTCGACGCGCTGACCGCACTGGACGGCCGGATCCGCAGCGCCCACTCCAGCGTCGACCATGTCGACGCGGTCCGGGTCCGCGATCTGCTGGCCGCTCAGCCCGACGACACCGCGGCCGCCGAAGGCGCCCCTCCCGCCGCAGCCCAAGCACCGGAGGAACCCGAATCCCGGCTGCTGCTCGAGACTGAGCGCCCGCACTACATGCCGTTGTTCGTCGCGCCGCAGCCCGTCACCGGGCCCATCGAGGACGACTCCACCGACGACGACGCTGACGACGACTCCGGCGACGACCAAGATGACCAGGACGGTGACGACGACGAACAGGCCGATCGGCCGGCCGGCAAGCGGCGGCGTCGGGGTCGTCGGGGGCGCGGCCGCGGTCGCGGCGAGCAGGGCGGAGCCGACGGCCAGTCCGAGGGGCAGGGCCTCGACAACGGCGACGGTGACAGGCGTGCCGACCAAGCCGCCGACACCGGCTCCGATTCGGGCGACAGCCAAGATTCCGAAGACTCCGACGATTCGGACGACTCCGACGATGGCGGCGACGACGAGAACGGCTCGGCCGATGCCGGCAGCCGGCGTCGGCGTCGCCGGCGGCGCCGCAAGTCCGGCTCCGGTGACGACAACGACGAGGGCCCCGCGCCCGACGACCCGCCCAACACCGTCGTGCATGAGCGCGCCCCCCGCAATGGCAAGTCCGGCGGTGGCGACGACTCTTCGGGCGGAGAGATCAAGGGCATCGACGGCTCGACGCGCCTGGAAGCCAAGCGGCAGCGCCGCCGCGACGGCCGGGACGCCGGCCGCCGCCGCCCGCCGGTCTTGACCGAAGCCGAGTTCCTGGCGCGCCGCGAGGCGGTCGAACGAGTGATGGTGGTGCGCGACCGGGTCCGCACCGAGCCGCCGCATCCAGGGGCGCGGTACACCCAGATCGCGGTCCTCGAGGACGGCATCGTCGTCGAACACTTCGTCACCTCGGCGGCCTCGGCATCCCTGGTCGGCAACATCTACCTGGGCATCGTGCAGAACGTGCTGCCGTCGATGGAAGCGGCGTTCGTCGACATCGGCCGCGGCCGCAACGGTGTCCTCTATGCCGGTGAAGTCAACTGGGAGGCCGCCGGACTCGGCGGCACCGACCGCAAGATCGAACAGGCCCTCAAGCCCGGTGACTACGTCGTCGTGCAGGTCAGCAAGGACCCGGTCGGGCACAAAGGTGCCCGGCTGACCACTCAGGTATCGCTGGCCGGGCGCTACCTGGTCTACGTGCCAGGCGCCTCGTCGACCGGAATCAGCCGCAAGCTGCCCGACACCGAGCGTCAGCGGCTCAAAGAAATCCTGCGTGAGGTGGTGCCGTCGGACGCCGGCGTCATCATCCGCACCGCGTCGGAAGGCGTCAAAGAAGACGACATCCGCGGCGACGTCGTGCGGCTACAGGAACGCTGGAAGCAGATCGAGGCCCAAGCGGTCGAGACCAAGCAGAAGGCGGCGGGCGCCGCGGTGGCGCTGTACGAAGAGCCCGACGTACTGGTCAAGGTCATCCGTGACTTGTTCAACGAGGACTTCGCCGGTCTGGTGGTGTCCGGTGACGAGGCCTGGACTACCATCACCGACTACGTGAATTCTGTTGCGCCCGATCTTGTTTCGAAGCTGACGAAGTACGAGCCCGCGACCGGGCCGGACGGGCAGACCGGACCGGACGTCTTCGCGGTGCACCGCATCGACGAACAACTGGCCAAGGCGATGGAGCGCAAGGTGTGGCTGCCCTCGGGCGGCACCCTGGTCATCGACCGCACTGAGGCGATGACGGTGGTCGACGTCAACACCGGCAAATTCACCGGGTCCGGGGGCAACCTGGAGCAGACGGTCACCAAGAACAACCTCGAGGCGGCCGAGGAGATCGTGCGCCAGCTGCGGCTGCGCGACATCGGCGGCATCGTGGTCATCGACTTCATCGACATGGTGCTCGAATCCAACCGGGATCTGGTGCTGCGGTGG
>NZ_LZLE01000097.1 GCF_001673155.1 Mycobacterium sp. 1423905.2
GATCACGACATCGCTGACCTGATGCGCGAAGCCAAGAGTGGACAGGCCCCCCACTTGGAAGCGTTCGCCGGCAACACCACCTGCGCGCCGCATTTGAGGACTTCGGTGCTGATCTGGTCGGGGTCACCGACGATGAGCTGCGGGCGGTAACCGGCCTTGCGCAATACGTCGGCGCCGACGCCGACGGCCACGCGCCCGGATTGGAACGCATCCAGGATCTCGGTGTCGGAGCCATGACCTTCCCGGCGGCCGGGTCCGCGACCGACCTGGCCCTGCTGCTCGCCGATCACCATGGCGCGGCGCTGCTGGTCACCGCCGGCCACACCGCCAACATCGAGACCTTCTTCGACCGCACCCGCTCGCAGAGCAACCCGTCGACCTTCCTCACCCGCTTGCGCGTGGGGGAGAAGCTGGTCGACGCGCGGGCGGTTGCCACCTTGTACCGCAACCACATCTCCGGAGGCGCGATCGCGCTGCTGGCCCTGACGATGTTGATCGCCATCATTGTCGTGCTCTGGGTGTCCCGGACCGACGGCGTGGTCGTGCACTGGCTCGTCGACTACTGGAACCAATTCACCCTCTGGATACAGCACCTGGTGAGCTAGGACGGTGGATTCATGATCTCGTTACGCCAACATGCTTTCTCGCTGGCCGCCGTCTTCCTGGCGCTGGCCATCGGGGTGGTGCTGGGCTCCGGATTCTTCTCGGACACCCTGCTGTCCAGTCTGCGTAACGAGAAGCGCGAGCTGGCCGCCCAGATCAACACGCTCAACGACCAGCGCAACGCGCTGAACGAAAAGCTCGGCGCGGCAAACAATTTCGACAACCAGGTGCTGGGCCGGATCGTGCACGACGCATTGGCCGGCAAGTCGGTGGTGCTGTTTCGGACCCCCGACGCCAAAGACGACGACGTGACCGCGGTCTCGAAGATCGTCGGACAATCCGGCGGGGCGGTCACCGGCACGGTGACGCTGACGCACGAGTTCGTCGAAGCCAACTCCGCGGAGAAACTGCGCACGGTGGTCAACTCGTCGATCCTTCCGGCGGGCACGCAACTGAGCACCAAGCTCGTCGACCAGGGCTCTCAGGCGGGTGACCTACTGGGCATCGCGTTGCTGATCAACGCCAAGCCCGATGCGCCCGCCGTCGACGACACTCAGCGCGACACCGTACTGGCGGCATTGCACGAAACCGGCTTCATCACCTATCAGCCGACCGAACACATGGCAGCGGCAAATGCCGCGATCGTGATCACCGGCGGCGGCCTGCCCGCCGACGCTGGCAACCAAGGCGTCAGCGTCGCAAGGTTCGCCACCGCGCTGGCACCCCACGGCTCGGGCACGTTGCTCGCCGGACGGGACGGATCGGCATCCGGTAGCGCCGCGGTCGCGGTGACCCGCGCCGACGCCGGCATGGCAGCGACCATCACCACGGTGGACGACGTCGACACCGAAGCGGGCCGAATCACCGCGATCCTGGGGCTGCATGATCTGGTCGCCGGCGCGCGACCCGGGCACTACGGCACCGGTCACGGAGCCACATCGGTCACCGTGCCCCAGTAGGGCGTGTTAGCCGCGGTGAAACGCCGTGGATGTTAGGGTGGATTTCCGTGGGTCGGCAGGCCCCAGCTGGTTCAGGCTAGATTCGTCAAGCCCTGCCCGTCTTCACGGAGGTTGCTCATTGCGTAGGCACCCGCAGGCCGTCACCAAGCACCTCTTCGTCTCGGGCGGCGTTGCTTCCTCCCTCGGCAAGGGTCTCACCGCCAGTAGCCTCGGACAGCTGCTCACCGCACGCGGGTTGCACGTCACGATGCAAAAGCTCGACCCGTACCTCAATGTGGACCCGGGCACTATGAACCCGTTCCAGCACGGCGAGGTCTTCGTCACCGAGGACGGCGCCGAGACCGACCTGGACGTCGGCCACTACGAGCGGTTCCTGGACCGGGATCTGTCCGGCTCGGCGAATGTCACCACCGGGCAGGTCTATTCAACGGTCATCGCCAAGGAGCGGCGCGGTGAATACCTCGGCGACACAGTTCAGGTCATTCCCCACATCACCGACGAGATCAAACGGCGCATCACGGCGATGGCCGAACCGGATCCCGACGGTCACCGCCCGGACGTGGTGATCACCGAAATCGGTGGGACCGTCGGCGACATCGAATCGCAGCCATTCTTGGAGGCGGCGCGTCAGGTGCGCCACGACCTGGGCCGCGAGAACGTCTTCTTCCTGCATGTTTCATTGGTGCCGTACCTGGCTCCGTCGGGTGAACTCAAGACCAAGCCGACGCAGCACTCGGTGGCTGCCCTGCGCAGCATCGGTATCACCCCGGACGCGCTGATCCTGCGCTGTGACCGCGATGTCCCCGAAGCGCTGAAGAACAAGATCGCGTTGATGTGTGACGTCGACATCGACGGCGTCATCTCCACCCCGGACGCGCCGTCGATCTATGACATCCCGAAGGTGCTGCACCGTGAAGAACTCGACGCCTTTGTGGTGCGCCGGTTGAACCTGCCGTTCCGGGACGTGGACTGGACCGAGTGGGACGATCTGCTGCGGCGGGTGCACGAACCGCATGAGACGGTGCGAATTGCCTTGGTCGGCAAGTATGTCGAGCTATCCGATGCCTATCTGTCGGTCACCGAAGCGCTGCGAGCCGGCGGGTTCAAGCACCGCGCGAAGGTCGAGATCCGTTGGGTCGCCTCCGATGATTGCGAGACCGCCGGCGCCGCCGCGACGACGCTCGGTGACGTGCACGGTGTGCTGATCCCCGGCGGCTTCGGAATCCGCGGCATCGAGGGCAAGATCGGGGCCATCGCGCATGCCCGCGCCCGCGGACTGCCGGTGCTGGGACTCTGCCTGGGCCTGCAGTGCATCGTCATCGAGGCGGCCCGCTCGGTAGGCCTCACCGAAGCCAACTCCGCAGAATTCGAGCCCAACACACCAGACCCGGTGATCTCCACCATGGCCGACCAGGAACACATCGTGGCGGGCGAAGCCGACCTCGGTGGCACCATGCGCCTGGGCGCCTACCCGGCGGTGCTGCAACCGGAATCCATTGTGGCGCAGGCTTATCAGTCGACACAGGTGTCCGAGCGGCACCGGCACCGCTACGAGGTCAACAACGCCTACCGCGACAAGATCGCCGAAAGCGGTCTGCGTTTCTCCGGCACCTCACCCGACGGGCATCTGGTGGAGTTCGTCGAATACCCGCCCGAGCAGCACCCGTTCGTCGTCGGCACGCAGGCGCACCCCGAACTGAAGAGCCGCCCTGGTAGAGGGTTTCGGACGAAATCGTCTCGAAGTCGTGTTCAGCCACGGGCCGCGGGTTCAGGTAGCGGCTG
>NZ_LZLE01000098.1 GCF_001673155.1 Mycobacterium sp. 1423905.2
ACCATGGGCGACACCGTCGCATGCCGGTCCGACAAGCAGCAGTTGTCGCTATGAGGCGGGCAAAAAGTGCACCACCCCGGACAGGGACACAGGTGACCGCTGTGACTCAGGCCTCGAAGCGGTAGCCCATTCCCGACTCGGTCAGCAGATGCTTGGGATGTGACGGGTCCGCCTCGAGCTTGCGCCGCAACTGCGCCAAATACACACGCAGATAATGAGTTTCGGTCGCGTAGGACGGTCCCCACACCTCTCTGAGCAGCTCCTCGCGGCCCACCAGCTTGCCCCGGTTGCGCACCAGCACCTCGAGCATGCCCCATTCCGTCGGGGTGAGGTGTACCTCCGAGCCGTTTTTGGTCACCTTCTTGGCAGCCAGATCCACGGTGAAGGCCTCGGTTTCGATCACCGGCTGATCGACCTCCGAGGCCGCTGCGGTCCGGCGCACCGCCGCACGTAACCGGGCCAGAAACTCATCCATGCCAAACGGTTTCGTGACATAGTCGTCGGCCCCCGCGTCCAACGCCTGCACCTTGTCCGACGAATCCGTGCGGGCCGACAACACGATCACCGGCGCGGAAAGCCAGCCGCGCAGACCGCCCAGCACGTCGATGCCCGACATGTCCGGCAGGCCCAGGTCCAGGATCACTACGTCCGGGGGATGCTCGGCGGCCGCGCGCAACGCACCGGCGCCGCTGGAGGCGGTGATCACCTCGTAGCCGCGCACGGTCAGGTTGATCTTCAGCGCCCGCAGGATGTGCGGCTCGTCGTCGATCACCAGTACCCGCGTCATGGCGCCGCCAGATCCACCACGACGGTCAGGCCGCCCCCGGGTGTGTCGCCAGCGGTGATGGTGCCGCCCATCGCTTCGACAAACCCGCGGGCCACCGACATCCCAAGGCCTACACCGGTCGTGTTGTCGTGGTCACCGAGCCGTTGAAAGGATTCGAAAACCTGCTCCTCGGCGCCGTGCGGAATGCCCGGCCCCTCGTCGATGACGTTAATCAGCACCCGCTCGCCGACCCGCCCCGCGTTGACCCGCACCACACAATCGGGCGCGTACCGCAGCGCATTGTCGATCAGGTTGGCCAGCACCCGCTCCAACAGGCCGGCATCGGCCACCACGACGGCGTCACCGACGTCAACCTTGACCCGGTCGATGGCCGACCGATAAAAACCGGTGGCGCCCTTGCCGATACTGATCAACGCCCGCTGCACCACCTCTTCGAGGTACACCCGGTCCGCTTCCGGGCTAATCGCTCCGGCGGCCAGCCGCGACGAGTCCAGCAGATTGCCCACCAGCGCGGTCAACTGGTCGATGGACTCCTCGATCGTCGCCAGCAGTTCGGCGGTGTCTTCAGCCGAGAAGGCAACGTCCGCGGCCCGCAGGCTCGACACCGCCACCTTGGCCGCGGCCAGCGGCGTGCGCAGGTCATGACTGACCGCCGACAACAGCGAGCGGCGCAATTCGTCGGCGCGGCCGATCGCCTCCGCCCGGCTGGCCTCTTCGGCCAGTTCCCGCTGGCGGATCAATCCGGCGGCCTGCTTGGCCACCGCGCCGAGCACGCGGCGGTCGCGCGCCGACAGTTTCCGCCCGGCCATCAGCATCCAGAACTCGTCGTCGCCGACTTCTATTGCGGTGTCGGCAAAGTCGACGCTTGTGCAGGGGTCGTTGCCCACGAACGCGACGACGTCTCCGCGTTTGCGCAGCATGCTGACCCCGCGCTGGGAGTAGGTCTCGCGCACCCGCTCCAGCAGCGTCTCGAGGTCGGCGCCGCGCAGCACCGAACCGGCGAACAGCGTCAGCAGTTCGGCTTCCTGGGACGCCAGTCGCGCTTCCCGGGCGCGTTTGGCCGCGCCGTCGACCAGCACCGCGACGGCGACCGCGACGAGCAGCAAGACCACTTCGGTGATCGCGTTGTTCGGTTCGGCGATGGTGAAACTATGTCGGGGAGCGATCAGGTAGTAGTTCAGCAGCAGTCCGGACAGGACCGCCGAAAGCGCCGCCGGCGCAACGCCTCCGAACAAGCCGACCGCCAGCACGCCGACGAAGAACAACGCGCTTTCCCCGCCGATGTCCAGGTACCGGTCCAGCACGCTGACGGTGAGGGTGCAGATCAGCGACGGGACCAGGAACGCCGCCAGCCAGGACGCGACACGACGCTCCCTTGGCGAGACCGGCGTACCCCGCACTCCGCGCTTGGCTTCCTCGTGGGTGACCATGTGCACGTCGATCTTCCCGGACCGCTCGACGATGGCCGGGCCGATGCCCTCTTCGAAGATGCGTGCCCAGCGGGGCCGGCGCGAAGTGCCGATCACCAGCTGAGTGGCGTTGATCTCCCTGGCAAAGTCCAACAGCGCTCGGGGCACGTCGTCACCGAGTACGGTGTGCAACGAGGCGTCCAGACTGTTGGCCAACTCCCGCAGCTTGCTCAGCCGATCGTCGGACAACCCGGCCAGCCCGTCGCCGCGCAGCACGTGCACCACCATCAGTTCGGCGCTGGACTTCGACGCGATCCGCGAGGCTCGCCGGATCAGGGTTTCTGACTCCGGCCCGCCGGTGACCGCGACGACAACCCGCTCGCGCGCTTCCCAGATATCGGTGATCTTGTTCTCGGCCCGGTACTTCGCCAGCGCGGTGTCGACCTGGTCGGCCAGCCACAACAACGCCAATTCCCGCAGCGCGGTGAGGTTTCCGCGCCGGAAGTAATTGCTCAATGCCGCGTCGATCCGGTCCGGCGCATAGACGTTGCCATGGGACAGCCTGCGCCGCAACGCTTCCGGTGTGATGTCGATGAGCTCGACTTGAGCGGCTTGGCGCACGATGGAATCCGGTATCGTTTCTTTCTGTTCGATCCCGGTGATGCTGGCCACGACGTCGTTCATGCTCTCCAGGTGCTGGATGTTCACCGTCGAGATGACCGTGATACCCGCGTCGAGCAACTCCTCGACGTCCTGCCAGCGCTTCGGGTTCTTGCTGCCGGGGGTATTGGTGTGAGCCAGTTCGTCGACCAGCACCACCTGCGGACGGCGCTGCAGTACGGCCGCCACGTCGAGTTCGGGGAAGCTGCCACCGCGGTAGTCGATGTAGCGGGGCGCCACAATCTCGATGCCGTCAAGCAGCTCAGCGGTTTTCGCTCGCCCGTGCGTCTCCACCACGGCGGCCACCACGTCGGTGCCCCGTTCCAGACGCCGATGCGCCTCGCCGAGCATCGCAAAAGTCTTGCCGACACCCGGCGCCGCGCCGAGGTAGATGCGCAGCTCCCCCCGCTTGGGATGGTGGTCGGTTGCGGTCACGTCAACCATCATCCCCTCCGAGGTCAGGCGGTGACCGGATAATTGCGGTCGAGTTGCAGGTTGAGCTGCACGACATTGACCGCGGGCTCGCCGAGGAAGCCCAGGCTGCGGTCGCTGCGGTAGTGGGCTACCACCTCGCGCACCTGCTCTGGGCTGATGTGCCGCACCTTGGCGACGCGTGCGATCTGAAGGTCCGCGTAGGCCACCGATATGTCGGGGTCCAGTCCGCTGCCGCTGGCGGTCACGGCGTCGGCCGGTACCGCCGGATCGGCGGGTGCGGCGCCGCGGATCGGCACGATCTGACCCAGCGTGTAGTCCTCGCCGTACTTGGCGCATTCGACGCGCACACCCTCATAGCTGGTCAGAAACGGTGACGACGTCGTCTGACAGGGCTCGTTGACGCTCACCACTCGGCTAGGGCGGACGACGTTGCCGCGTGCGTCGCGCGGGCCGATGACCGACAACACCGCGCCGACACCGCCGCCGGTGCAGAACGGTCGCGACCCGTCCACGCCCTCGAGTCGTCCCACTGCGACGCTGCGGGTGCACACCTGGGTCAGCAAGCCAGGTTTGAAGCCGGCGTCCGAGGCTGACTTACCGGCTGCCAGCTGCGCGGGGTCAGCGGGTGTGTCGACGATGTTTTCCGGCCCGTGGTTGCTCGCGCCGGTGGACAGCGGGTCATAGCCGCTGCCGGCGGCCGAAGGACGGCTCTGAAAGTACTGCGGCAGCGCGTTTCCGTCTTTGTCGGTGAACAGTTGACCGATCAGCCGGCTGCCCACCGGCTTGCCGTTGGCCGTCAATATCGAGCCCTCGGCCTTATCGTGCAGCCCCGGGAGTTGCGCGACCAACCAGATGAATAGCGGATAGGCCAGGCCGAGGATGACGGTCAGCACCAGCAGCGCGCGCAGCGCCGCCCAATGTGTGCGAACAAGAGCAGACGCATTCATGTCAGGACATCCCCGGGACGAATTGGACGACGAGGTCAATCAGTTTGATGCCGATGAACGGGGCGACGATGCCGCCGAGTCCGTAGATATAGAGGTTGCGGCTCAACAACTTCGAGGCGCTGCTCGGGGTGTAGCGAACGCCGCGCAGCGACAACGGGATCAACGCCACGATTACCACCGCATTGAAGATCACCGCCGAAAGGATTGCCGACTGCGGACTGTGCAACCGCATGACGTTCAGCAGGTCGAGCCCGGGGAACAGGGTGACGAACATGGCCGGAATGATCGCGAAGTACTTCGCGATGTCGTTGGCGATGGAGAACGTGGTGAGCGCCCCGCGGGTGATCAACAGCTGCTTGCCGATCTCGACGATCTCGATCAGCTTGGTGGGATCGGAGTCGAGGTCGACCATGTTGCCGGCCTCTTTTGCCGCCGAGGTTCCGGTGTTCATTGCCACGCCCACGTCCGCCTGAGCCAGCGCCGGCGCGTCGTTGGTGCCGTCACCGGTCATCGCGACCAGCTTGCCGCCTTCTTGCTCTCGCTTGATCAGGGCGAGCTTGTCTTCCGGCGTTGCCTCGGCCAGAAAGTCATCGACACCGGCTTCGTCGGCGATTGCCTTGGCGGTCAACGGGTTGTCGCCGGTAATCATCACCGTGCGGATGCCCATCTTGCGCATCTCATCGAAGCGCTCCCGCATGCCTTGCTTGACGACGTCCTTGAGGTGAATGACACCGAGCACCGCCGCTTGCCCATGGCGACTCTCGCCGACCACTAGGGGAGTTCCGCCGCCGGCCGAGATGCCGTCGACGATCTCGCCGAGTTGCATGGGCACCGTGCCGCCTTGCGCCCGCACCCATTCCGCGACCGAACTGGCGGCGCCCTTGCGCAGTCGGTGGCCGTCGACGTCGACGCCCGACATGCGGGTCGCCGCGGAGAAGGCGACCCATTCGGCTTGGGTCAGCTCGCCGGGCGTACGTGCACGCAACCCGAAATTCTCTTTGGCGAAGACAACGACCGAGCGTCCTTCCGGCGTTTCGTCAGCGAGGCTGGACAACTGCGCGGCGTCGGCCAACTCGTCGTCGGTGACGCCGTCCAGCGGGATGAAGGCGGCGGCCTGGCGGTTACCCAGCGTGATGGTGCCCGTCTTGTCGAGCAGAAGCGTGTTGACGTCACCTGCGGCCTCCACCGCCCGGCCCGACATCGCGAGCACGTTGCGTTGCACGAGTCGATCCATGCCGGCGATCCCGATCGCGGACAACAATGCGCCGATGGTCGTGGGAATCAGGCACACCAACAACGACACCATCACGATGCCGGTGACACCAGACGCGTTGAGCGCCTGGGTGTTCGGCACGCCAGGGTTGTTGGCCTTGGAGTAGATCGCCAATGGTTGCAGGGTGGCGACGGCGAAGACGAAGATGATCGTCAAAGCGGCCAGCAGGATGTTGAGCGCGATCTCGTTCGGAGTTTTCTGCCGGTTCGCACCCTCGACCAGGGCGATCATCCGGTCGATGAAGCTTTCTCCAGGCTTCTGCGTGATCTTGACGATGATCTTGTCGCTCAACACCGTGGTGCCGCCGGTTACTGCCGAGCGGTCGCCCCCGGACTCCCGAATCACAGGTGCCGACTCACCAGTGATCGCCGATTCGTCAACGGAAGCAATGCCTTCCAAGACGTCGCCATCGCCGGGTATTACCTGGCCGGCCTCGACGACCACGACGTCACCCTGCTCCAGCAGGGGTGCGGCGACCTGCTCCTCGACGGCGTCTCGCCCCGGCGCCCAGTGCTTAAGGCGCCGAGCCGTGGTCTGAGTCTTAGCTCGCCGCAACGTTTCTGCTTGAGCTTTGCCGCGGCCCTCAGCCACCGCCTCGGCCACATTGGCAAAGAGCACCGTCAGCCACAGCCAGGCCACGATCAGCCAGGCGAACCAGGTCGGGCTGACCACCGCCAGCACCGTGGCCCAAATGGCGCCGATCTCGACGATGAACATGACCGGGTTGCGCCACAGCGTGCGCGGGTTGAGTTTGCCCAACGCGTCTGGCATCGAGCGCCACAGCATCTTCGGGTCGAGCAAGCCGCCTTGCACCCTTTTCTTGCTCGAGGGTGTACGGGGCTGTGTGTGCTGTGGTGAATCGATGAGCGTAGCGGTCATCAATGGATCCCTTCGGCGAGAGGCCCGAGTGCCAGCATGGGCAAGAACGTGAGCGCAACCAAGATCAAGGTGACCCCGGAAACCATTCCGACGAACTGAGGCCGGTGCGTGGGCAAGGTGCCCACGGATTCCGGTGTGGCGCCTTGCTTGGCCAGCGAACCCGCTAGGGCGAGGACCAAGACGATCGGGAGGAACCGACCGAAGACCATGGCCAGCCCGAGGGCGGCGTTGTACCAGTCGGTGTTCGCGCTGAGTCCGGCGAACGCCGAGCCGTTGTTGTTGGCGGCGGAGGTGAACGCGTACAACACCTCTGACAACCCGTGCGGGCCGGTGTTGAGCATTCCTGCTCGTTCGCCGGGTAAGGCCATCGCAGTTGCCGTGCCGGTCAGCACAATCAGCGGAGTCACCAGGAAATAACTTGCGGCTAGCTTGATTTCGCGGGGGTTGAGCTTCTTGCCGAGATATTCCGGGGTGCGCCCGACCATGAGCCCCGCCACGAAGACGGTGATCACCGCCAAGATGAGCATGCCGGCGAGGCCGGAGCCGGTGCCGCCGGGCGCAACCTCGCCAAGCTGCATGTTGAACATCGTCATCATGCCGCCGAGGCTGGTGAAGGAGTCGTGGAAGGAATCGACGGCACCGGTCGAGGTGAGGGTCGTTGCGTCGGCGAAGATCGCCGAGTCGGCGACCCCGAACCGTTGTTCCACACCCTCCATGGCCGTGCCGACCGCGGTCGGGACCGTGCCGTGATGCTGCAGCTGGAACCAGAGCATCAGCGACGCGCTGATCAGCGACAGTGTCGCCATCACCGACGCAATGGCATAGCCCTGCTTCTTACTGCCCACCATGCGCCCGAAGGTGCGCGGCAGCGAGAAGCTGATCACCAGGAGGTAAAAGGTTTCCAGCCAGTTGGTCCACGACGTCGGATTCTCAAAGGGGTGAGCGGAGTTCGCGTTGTAGAAGCCCCCGCCGTTGGTGCCGAGTTCTTTGATGACTTCCTGGCTCGCAACCGGGCCGCCGGTGATGGTCTGCTGGCCTCCACCCAAGGTGGTGACCGTCTGGTCGTGCGGATGGAAATTCTGTATCACCCCGCCGGCGACCAACAGGATCGCTCCGATCACCGCGATCGGCAGCAGAATGCGCAGCGCCGTGCGGGTCAGGTCGACCCAAAAGTTCCCCAACTCGCCGGTGCGCTTGCGGGCGAACCCGCGCACCAACGCGACCGCGACCGCCATACCCACCGCCGCGGAGACGAAGTTCTGCACCGCCAGCCCGGCCATCTGTACCAGGTGCCCCTGCGTCTGTTCACCGGAATAGGCCTGCCAGTTGGTGTTTGTGACGAAGCTGACCGCGGTGTTCCACGCCAGCCCGGCTGTCATGGGGGTGGCGGGGTCATGCAGATGCAGCGGCAATCTGCCCTGCAGCAGTTGCAGCGCAAACAGAAACAGGATGCTGACCGCCGAGAACGCCAAAACGCTTCGCGCGTAGGCGCCCCACGTTTGTTCCGCGCGGGAATCGACGCCGATCAGCCGGTAAACGACTCGCTCGACCCGCGAATCCCGCTTCGACGCGTAAACCCGGTACATGTAGTCACCGAGGGGCACATGCACCAGCGCGAGTGCCGCGATCAGTGCCCCGAGGAAGATGACTCCGGCCGTGGTGGTGCTCACTAGAAGCGCTCCGGAAACAACAGCGCGCCAACCAGGAACAGCCCGACCAGGACCGCTAATACCAAGCCGACGATGTTCTGGTAGGTCACTGTCGTTCCACCAGCTTCTGCACCAGGCCCAGCGTGGCGAATACCGCCACCGTGAGCACGACAAATGCCAACACGCCCATCCTGTCTCCGTTCGGCGTCCGTCCACCTGCAAGCGAAAAGGCCTTGGTCGGGTTCTGCCGCAATGCAGCCCGTGTCAAGGCGGGTCAGGTCGAACCTAGAAGCGGTAACCCGACCAAGGGCGGTGGTTGACGCTTTCCTAACGGCGTCGCCGGGGGCCTTGACGCTTTCTTTACGCACGTGCGTTCGATGCAAAGATGCCGTAAAAGTATGGCGCGCAGGCGTATGGATGTCGTTCGGGATGCGGTCCGAAGGTGCTGTGCCGGAGGTAAACCCGAACGCATGCACGGCACTCGCATCACTGGGTGGCGGTCCCGACTCCTCGACGGCGCCCACCCGTGGGGATCGTTCGACGCCTCCGTTAGCCGGTACGGCGTTCGTCACTACCGCTTGACCATCTTCAGCCCGAGATCGACTGCAGCGCAACGGCGTTGGGCGCGCCTATGGCGGCACTGCCCGATCGCCGGCGCGGCGCTTATGCTCATCGTCGTCATGCTGCTCGGTAGTGCGCCGGCCACTGCGGACGAGGCGCTGACGCTGGCGTCGGGTGGATACCTGGGTATGTGTGCGCTGCTGTTCTGGCGCGGCGGTCCATGGCGGGTGCCCGTCCGGTCGCTGTGGGTCGTTGCGCTGCCCGACGGCGGCGACGAAGCGCAGCGAGCAAGCTACCGGAACTGGTTGTCGCTCACCAAGATGCTGGTCAGCGCGGA
>NZ_LZLE01000099.1 GCF_001673155.1 Mycobacterium sp. 1423905.2
CAGGCAACGCGCCGCCGCCGGAGCCACGGTCGGGTTGGCCGGCGCCGCAGCCGGTCTGGTTGCGCTCAAGCGGCGCGGCAAGTGAGTCACAGCAGCCCCACACGTCGCTGGACTAGGTGGGTGACAAAGTGCCCACCTCATAGCGACAACGGCGAGCGCTCGGGGCGTGCCTCATCTGTTGTCGCTGTGAGGCGGGCACAAGAGACACCGCCCGACGGAGAGGCTGCTGGGACAGCTGTGAATAAATCTGCGGCCTTACGGCGTATCGCGCCGCGCAACCTTCGTCGGCTTGGCGGTGCGCCAGTCCTCGACGTCCGGCGGCAGACCGACAGGGAACCTGTTTTCGTTGTGCGCCGCCCAGTGCGCGTGGCCGAGCTCATGCACGTGGAAGGCGTGCCTGAGCGCCTCGGTGAACCCCATGGCATCGGACGCGGCGTTGACCGACGCCTTCACCAGAAGTGACGCCATCGTGGGTCGCTCGGCAATGCGCCGGGCGAACTCCAGCGTCTTGTCTTCCAGTTCGTCGACCGGAAACACCTTGGACACCATGCCTAATCGATAGGCTTCATCCGCGTCCAGCGAATCACCGGTCAACAGCAGCTCTTTGGCTTTGCGCGGGCCGAATTCCCAAGGGTGCGCGTAGTATTCGACGCCCGGCATACCCAGCCGGACCGCGACCACGTCACTGAATTTGGCATTGTCGGCGGCCACGATCAGGTCACACGCCCAGATCAGCATCAAGCCGGCCGATATCGCGTTTCCCTGCACCTGGGCGATCGTGATCTTGCGCAGATCCCGCCAACGACAGGTGTTTTCAAAGAAGAAGTGCCATTCTTGGTGATACAGCTTTTCGATGATCGGTTCCAGCGTGGCCCCGTGCGAGCGGAAGGTCGGGTGCTGCGACGGGCCGGGCTTACGCTCCAGCATCGCCTCCTCCGACCCGAGGTCGTGGCCGGCGGAGAAGTTTCTGCCTCGCGCCGCCAGAATGACCACGCGGACGGTGTCGTCGGCTTCGGCGCGCAGGAACGCCTCGTCCAGCTGGACCAGCAGCGTGCGGTTCTGGGCGTTGTGGGCATCGGGCCGGTTCAACCAGATTCGCGCAATGCGTCCCTCGTCCAGAGTCTCGTAGGCCACCATCTCGGGGCGGTCAGCGTTGCCGGCTTGAGCACCGGCCTGGTCGGACAGTGTCATATCGCCCACCTACCTTGTCGTCGCGCCTGGGAGCCCGTTACACATTACGGCCAGTCTGTAAGAAGGCCGTGCCTGGGTAGCCGGCACGGTGCGACGAGGCGCCCGTCCCCAGTCCAGCCGCTTGGCATAAAATCGTGTAATGCCTACCAAATCTGACCCTGGCGACATCGGCGACGTCGAGCCGCTGGCCGACAGCACCGCCAGCCAGGCCAGGCGCGTCGTCGCCGCGTACGCCAACGACGCCGACGAGTGCCGCGTTTTCTTGTCCATGCTTGGTATTGGACCGGCGAAGCACGAGAGCTAATGGCTCACAAGGGAAGCCCGGCTTCTGAGCCATCGGAAACCGGCGGCTTCGGCGACTCAGACTTTGTGGTAGTCGCCAACCGGCTGCCCGTTGATCTGGAGCAACTTCCCGACGGCACCACCGCCTGGAAGCGCAGCCCCGGCGGTTTGGTCACCGCGTTGGAGCCGTTGCTGCGCAAACGGCGCGGGGCTTGGATCGGCTGGCCGGGAGTGGTGGACGCCGACGAAGAGCCGATCCTGCAGGACGACCTGCGCCTGCACCCGGTACGCCTGTCCGCCGACGATGTCGCGGAGTATTACGAGGGCTTCTCCAACGCCACCCTGTGGCCGCTGTATCACGACGTCATCGTCAAGCCGATCTACCACCGGGAATGGTGGGATCGCTACGTCGACGTCAATCGTCGCTTCGCCGAAGCCACGTCCCGCGCGGCCGCCGAAGGCGGCACCGTGTGGGTCCAGGACTACCAGCTCCAACTGGTCCCGAAGATGCTGCGGACCCTGCGGCCGGACCTGACCATCGGATTCTTCCTGCACATCCCGTTTCCGCCGATCGAATTGTTCATGCAACTACCCTGGCGCACCGAGATCATCGAAGGCCTGCTCGGCGCCGACCTGGTTGGTTTCCACCTGGCCGGCGGTGCCCAGAACTTCCTCATCCTGTCGCGCCGTCTCATCGGCGCGGAAACCTCCCGCGGCTCGGTGGGCGTGCGGTCTCGATTTGGCGAGGTGCAGCTCGAGGACCGCAGTGTGCGGGTGGGCGCCTTCCCCATCTCCATCGACTCCGGTGAGCTCGACCAGGCGGCCCGCGACCGCAACATCCGGCGCCGCGCCAAAGAGATTCGGGCCGAGATCGGCAACCCGCGCAAAGTTCTCCTCGGCGTGGACCGCCTGGACTACACCAAGGGCATCGACGTCCGATTGAAAGCGTTCTCGGAATTACTTGCCGAGGGCCGCGCCAAGCGGGACGACACCGTCTTGATCCAGCTCGCCACACCCAGCCGCGAGCGCGTCGAAAGTTACAAGATCCTGCGCCACGACATCGAACGCGAAGTCGGGCACATCAACGGCGAATACGGCGAGGTCGGCCACGCGGTGGTGCACTACCTGCATCGCCCCGTCCCCCGCGACGAACTCATCGCGTTCTTCGTGGCCAGCGACGTCATGCTGGTCACGCCGCTGCGTGACGGCATGAACCTGGTCGCCAAGGAGTACGTCGCCTGCCGCAGCGATCTGGGCGGAGCCCTGGTGCTCAGCGAATTCACGGGCGCCGCAGCCGAACTCCGTCAGGCCTACCTGGTCAACCCGCACGACCTGAACGGGGTGAAGGACGCCATCGAGGCGGCGCTCAACCAGTCCGACGAAGAGGGGCGGCGCCGGATGCGGGCGCTGAGACGCCAAGTGCTCGCCCATGACGTGGACCGCTGGGCGCGGTCGTTCCTCGACGCGCTTGCCGAAGCCAAACCTCACACGCAGGTATAGCGACGGCAAACCCATGGTGTTCGCCGACTAACGCTGTGATACTCGATGCAGTGCTTGCCGTGGAGGGAGGACCGACGTGAGGATCCGTCGCGGATTGGCTGCCGGTGCGGGCGTCGTCGTGGCCGTTGGGTTCGGCATTGCCCTGGATTCGGGGAACCCGGCCCGCGCGCTGGGACCGCCGGCGGACGGCGCCTACACGTTGAACGAGGCGGGCGCGTCCAACGTCACCTGGACGATCAGCGCGCTGTGCGATCAGCCCTCTGGCACCCGCAACATGAACGATTATTCCGACCCGGTGGTGCAGGCGTTCAACTGTGCGCTCAATGTCGTGAGCGCCACGCCGCAGTGGCCGACTACCCGCGCTGACCGACTGCAGAACTTCAGCGGGCGCGCGCGGTTGTCGAGCGTGCTGTGGACTTTCACCGTCAACAAGTCCGACGGTGTGGAATGCCCGGGCGGCGGAACCGCCCCGACCACCGATACCTACGCCTTCAGCGACGAGACCATGAGCGGCACCCACACCATCATCCATGGCGAAGTCTGTGGGCTGCCGTCGGATATGAAGAAGCAGCCGTTCTCGCTGCAGCTGACCGGGCCGCCGCCTAGCCCAGTCGAGCGATACCCCTTGTACTGCAACGGGATTGCGATGTGCTACTAGATGGGCGTGATGTAGGCGATCAGCCAATTGCCGTCGATACGCTTGAAATCGACACGTAATCGGCTGCCGTCGTAAAGCGGTTGCCGAGCCTTGTCGGTCACGGTGCGGTTCATGTAAACCATCACCGACGCCGAATTACGTTGCGCCGCCATCACTCCCACGCCGACGACGTTGGCCTGGACGACCACTTCCCGTTTCTTGGCCTCCGGGATGATCTGCGCATTGGCGCTCTTCTGGAATTCCTGCCGGTAGTCCGGCGTGAGAAACGGATACACCGCGGCGAGGCTGCGCTCCACGGTCTGGTAGTCGTAGCCAAACACTTGCGGGATCCGGTCTTTGGCCAGCTTGGGCAGTTCCGTGCGCGCAGCCTGTTCCCCTCGGGTCTCCACTCGATCCCAATAGAACCAGCCCCCGACTGCGGACAAGCCCACGATCGCAAGAATGGCGAGAGTTCCGAGGAATGCGGTCAGCCACTGCGGCCACCGCATCAGTTACCTCCGTCGGGGTATTTCAGGTCGTAGCCAGACATTTGTCCGGTGGCCTCGTCCTCGTGCACGATCACTCGCAGCCGGTAGGGCATGGACGGCTTGTTGACGCCGTCCATGTCAGCCACCGTCACCCGGACCGAGACCAGGACCGAGGCGTTGTCGGTCACGGTGTCGATGCCTTCCAGGGCGGCGCCGTTGATGACCGCCTCGGAGGTTGCGTTGGTGGACCGGAACAGTCCTTTGAGATTGTCGACGTTGTTGTTGGCGCTGAGCATGCCACGCAGCGGACCGCTGGTCCCGTTGACGAACCGGTTGACCGACTCGTCGATGGTGTCCGGAGTGTAGCTGAACATGTTGATGACCGTCTGGGTTGCCGTGTCGACGAAACGCTGGTCGCGGGCTTGCGCGGCACGCGCACCGCGGTGTTGTCCCATCAGCGCTAGCACACCCGCGGTCAGCCCGGCGATCACCAGAACCGCGGCCGCCAACGAGACCCACGCGACGAGGCGGCGGTGCGCGGGGCGGCGCGAGGGCGGCCGGAGCCCCTTGAGCGGCTTGGCCGGCTTGGCTTTCCGGGCCGGCTCGGCCGGAGCTTCGACCGCGACGGTTGCTTCGGGCTTGCTCTCACTCGTCTCGCTCTTTGCGGGACCGGCTGCGCGGGACGCCCGCCGACGCACCCGTTGCGGCGTCGCTTGCTGTGTCGCCACTACATCTCCTAAGACGGCTTCGGAGCAAGCATCAGATCCACCCAATTCTCGGCGCTGGATGCACCGGTGATGCCGGACGCGAAGATACCAGTGCCGCCCGCCGGGTCCCGGAACGCGCCGGTCGCCGGGTCATAGAAGCTGTAGGCCGTGCCGCTGGCCTGCGGTTCTGGGCCCGGCGCAGGACCGGGCGCCGGTCCGGGCTCCGGCCCCGTCCCCACCGGCGGTCCCGGCGGCGGAACGTACTTCGGGAACGGAAGCTGTGGCGGCACCGGCGGCACCCCTGGCGGCTGCCACGACGTGAACGGCGGCGGCGGCCCGTTGTCGTTGGGCGGCGGCGGAACAAACGCCGGCTGGTGCGGTGCCGGACCCGGGCCAGGCGTGACCCCCGGCGGCGGCGGCCCGACGATCGGGACGCCCGGGTCCGGGTCTGCACCCGGCGGTATGAACGGAAACTTGTTGGGCGGCAACACGTTCAGCCCGTTGGTCATCGGTGTGCCGTACGGGATGGGCGGTCCGCGCCACGGGTTGGTGCCGGTCGGGATGTAGCCCTTGGGGTCACGGCACAGCTGTACCGTCGGCGCGCGCTTGCCCGGGAACTCCTGACACGGGTAGTTGCGCGCACCGCGCACGGTACTGGGGTCGTTCTGAGCGGTCTTGCAGTACATGTCCGTCGGGATCTCGCGCACCGTCTCGTCGGCCGGCGAACGGATCAGCGGCGGCGGGATGAAGCCGGTGTTGCAGGGCGGCGGGTCACCCAAGTCGAGCTTGAAGTCCAGCTTGGCACCCTCGTCCTGCGGTTGGCCGCCGGCCGCGGTGGTGATCGCGGCGAACAGGGCGGGGAACACGACCAGCAGTTGCTCGATGGTCTTGTGGTAAATGACGCCGACCCGGCCCAAGTTGGCCAGGCTGGCCGCCAAAGTCGGAAACGACGGGCGGATACCGGAGAACGCGGTGTTGGCTTCGTCCACCGCGTCGGGCACGGTGGCCAGGGTGTCCCGCAGCTGGGGATCGGCCTGGCGCACCTCGGAAGTGAACCGAGCCAGCCCGTCGGACAGCGTCCTGATGTCACTCCCCGCGCGGATTTGAGCTTGCAGGACTGGGCCGACCTGATCGATCAGTTGGGACACCTGCGGGTAATTGGTGTTGGCCTCGTCCACCAGCAACCGGGCCGATTGGATCAACCGAGCCAGTTCCGGGCCGGTGCCGTTGGTGGCCGCGAACGTCTCGTGCAGCAGCTCACGCAGCCGCGTGTCACCCAGGCTGTTCACCAACTTCTCGGCTTGGTGCAGCAAGTCGGCGACGTCCTGGCCGATGCGGGTGTTCTTGACGTCGATTTTGGATCCGTTGCGCAGCTTCCCCGGCGCGGGAGTCGCCGGCGGCACCAGGTCGATGTACTGCTCACCGATGGCCGAAACACTCTTGACGGTCGCGGTGACGTTGGCCGGGATCGGGGTGCCGCTGTTGAGCCGCATTTCAGCGGTGACGCCGTTGCGGTTCAACCCCACCGACTCGACCCGACCGACGGCCACTCCGCGGTAGGTGACGTTGGCGTTCTTGTACAGACCACCGCCGGCGACGAAGTCCGCGCTCACCCCGTAGGTGCCGAGGCCGAAGGTGGCCGGCAGGCGCAGGTAGAAGATGGC
>NZ_LZLE01000100.1 GCF_001673155.1 Mycobacterium sp. 1423905.2
CAGGTCGAGCAGCAGAACTTCGAGGTCAGAAAGAACGTCCTCAAGTACGACGAGGTGATGAACCAGCAGCGCAAGGTCATCTACGCCGAACGCCGCCGCATCCTGGAAGGGGAGAACCTCAAGGACCAGGCCCTGGACATGGTCCGCGACGTCATCACCGCCTACGTCAACGGCGCCACTGCCGAAGGCTACGCCGAGGACTGGGACTTGGACGCGCTGTGGACGGCACTCAAGACGCTGTACCCGGTCGGTATCAGCCACGAGACGCTGACCCGCCAGGATCAGGAGTCCGAGCGCGACGACCTCACCCGTGAGGAATTGCTCGAGGCGCTGATCGCCGACGCCGAACGCGCCTACGCCACAAGGGAAGCCGAGCTCGAGGAGCTGGCCGGCGAGGGCGCCATGCGCCAACTGGAGCGCAACGTGTTGCTCAACGTCATCGACCGCAAGTGGCGCGAGCACCTCTACGAGATGGACTACCTGAAAGAGGGCATCGGGCTGCGCGCGATGGCACAGCGCGACCCGCTGGTCGAATACCAGCGCGAAGGCTACGACATGTTCATGGCGATGCTCGAAGGCATGAAGGAGGAGTCGGTCGGCTTCCTGTTCAACGTGACCGTCGAGGCCGTTCCTGCCCCCACGCCGCAGGTGGCGCCGGTGGAGGCGCCCGAAGGGCTGGAGGAATTCGCGACCGCAGCGGCCGGCGGCTCGGCCGACGACACACCCGCGCCGGCCCGCGAGGAACCGCCAAGCACGTTGCGCGCCAAGGGAATCGACAACGATGCGCCGGCGCTGACCTATTCCGGTCCGTCCGAGGACGGCTCGGCGCAGGTGCAGCGCAACGGCGGTGGGGCGCAGAAGACGTCGGCCGGGGTGGCCGGCGGCGGTAGCCGGCGCGAGCGCCGGGAAGCCGCCCGGCGTCAGGGCCGGGGTGCCAAGCCGCCGAAATCGGTGAAGAAGCGCTGACCGTCCCGCCGAGTGTGCGGCTAGCCGCGCACTCGGCACCTTGTGTGCGGCTGGCCGCACACTCGGCAACCGGGTGAGCAATTGAGGCAGTCGCCTCATGTGCGGTCGGGGCCGTGGCGCGCACCATTCCCGCATGACCAAATACCGCACCCCACTCGACGCCGCCACGGCGGTGCTGCAAAACCCCACCCTGCCCGCCGGGGACGACGAGCGATTCGTCGGCTTCGGCGTCATGGGTCTACCGTTCGCCAATGGCAATTACCTTGCCCTGCGCCATTTTCCGGCCGCCACCTTCGCCCCGGCATACCGTTCGGTGTGGCACCGCGACCCCAACGGCCGGTGGACCTTCTATGCGACCACGCCCGGCCCGCAGAGCTGTTCGCGCTACTTCAGCACGGTGACCAGCAACGCCGCCGTGCAGTGCGAGATCGACATCGCCTGGCTGACCCCGTGGTCACTGTTCGTCGGAATCACCGGACTGCTGGAGTGGGAGATCGACATGCGCCCAACCCCGGCCACCCGGCTGATGAGCGCCGTCGGGCGCCGACTGCCGACCGGGGCCTGGACCAACGGGACCGTGCTGGGGGCACTGGGCCGGGCCGCCGGCGCGACGCTGCACGCCGGGCAGCTCCGGCTCGCCGGGACCGCACCCAACGGCCAGCGCTTCATGATCGCCCCCCGGCAGGTGTGGGCGGTGTCGCGGTCGCGGGCCGTGCTGGACGGCACAGACCTCGGACCGGTCGGGCCGCTGCCCGATCAAGCGCAGCTCGCCGGCTTTCGTCCACCACAGCGGGGATTGTTCGTGGTCGGCTCGGGACACTTCGAGAATTTCGACGCGGATCGTCACCGTGCCGTCCATCGCACTGTCTCGATCAGCTGACCGGCCGCACAATAGGTTCGTGCCCGCCGCTGCCCGCCGGTCATCAGAGGCCCGCGAACTACCGACTCGTGCGGAGTTGCTCGCCGCACTGTCGGTAGCGATCGACCTCGGCCTGGGCCAACCTGCCGAACACATGCTGCGGGCCGCGCTGATCGCGACCAGGCTCGCCGACCGGCTGGGCCTGACCAAAGAGCAGCGTGACTGCGTGTACTACACGACGTTGATCATGTGGATCGGCTGTCATGCCGACTCCCACGAATATGCGCGCTGGTTCGGCGACGACATCGCGGTTCGCCACGACTCCTATCTGGTCGACTGGGCCGGCCTGCCGTATTGGCGGTTCCTGCTGGGCAACGTCGGGCGCGGCCAGCCGCTGCTGAACCGGCTGAGCATCATGGCCGCGCTATTCGTCGACGCACGCGGCCAACTGTCGCGGATGATCCACTCGCACTGCACCTCTGCGGCGCTGCTGGCCGACCGCATGGGTCTGGGACCCGACGTGCAGGCCGCGCTGGGCTTCGCTTTCGAACGCTATGACGGCGGTGGCCTGCCCACCGGCGCCCACGGTGAAGCGATCCCGATTCAAATGCGAGTTGCCCAGCTCGCCGAGATGGCAGAGGTGCACCACCGCACCTATGGCAGCGCAGGCGCCATGGCGATGGTCCGGTCCCGGCGCGGGGGACAGTTCGATCCGGTGGTGGCCGACGCGTTCTTGGCCGATGCGGACGCAATACTGGCCGGCCCGCCGGCCGGTGACGCCTGGGCTGCGGCGCTGCGTGCCGCACCGGACCGCCAGCGCGTCGACGAGCCGACGCTGGACACGCTGCTGGTGGCCCTCGGTGACTTCGTCGACCTGAAATGCCCGTTCACACTGGGGCATTCGCGGGCCGTAGCCCGCCTTGCGGGTGACGCCGCGCTCGCCGCCGGACTGGACGCCGACGCCGCCGCGCTCACTCGGCGTGCCGGTCACGTGCACGACCTCGGCCGCATCGGTGTGTCGAATCAGATCTGGTCCAGCCCAGAAGCCTTGACCGCGGCCGACTTCGAACGCGTCCGGCTGCACCCGTATTTCACCGTCCGCATCCTCAACCAGGTTCCAGCCCTGCGGCGAGTCGCCGAAGTGGCCGGCAATCATCACGAAAACCTCGACGGCTCCGGGTATCCGCGCGCGCTGACCGGCACCGCGCTGGGCCTGCCGGACCGGATTCTCGCCGCGGCGGTCGGCTACCAATCCGCTTGTGAGCCAAGGCCATATCGAGAACAGCTGACACCGCAGTCGGCGGCCCGCCGGTTGCATGCTCGGGTCAAAGCGGGGGCGCTGGACCCCGCCGCGGTCGAGGCGGTGTTGCACGCCGCCGGCCATGGTGACCAGCGGCCCAAATCTCGTCCGGATGGGCTGACGCCGCGAGAGGTCGAGGTGCTGTGCTTGGTCGCGCGCGGTGCATCCAACAAAGACATCGCGGCGGCGTTGGTGATCAGCGAGAAGACCGCCCGCAATCACGTGGAGCGCACCTACGCCAAGATCGGCGTCTCAAACCGCATCGGCGCGAGCATGTATGCCCTGCGTCACGGTCTGGTGAACGCATAACGACCGTGCCTCGTGTTTTGAGGCAATCGCCCCATTTACAAAACAACTGTTCAGAGGACAATCGGCTCATGAAGCGTTACTTGACTGTCGGTTATGGCGCGGCCAGCTACCTACTGTTCGTGGTGGCTTTTCTGTATGCGGTGGCCTTTGTCGGCGGTGCGGTGGTGCCACGCACCGTCAACCATGGGATCGCGGCGCCGCTGTGGCAGGCGCTGCTCATCAACGTGGTCCTGCTGGCTCTCTTCGCGATTCAGCACAGCGTCATGGCGCGGCCGGCGTTCAAACGCTGGTGGACGCGGATCGTGCCGTCGCCAATCGAGCGCAGTACCTACGTGTTGTTGTCCAGCCTGGTGCTGCTGCTGCTCTATTGGCAGTGGCGCACGATGCCGGCGCTGGTCTGGGACGTGCGTCAGCCGATCGCTCGATGGGCGCTGTGGACGTTGTTCTGGCTCGGCTGGGCGATCGTCTTCGCGTCGACGTTCATGATCAATCATTTCGACTTGTTCGGTCTGCGGCAGGTGTATCTGGCGTGGCGCGGAGAGCCCTACTCCGACTTAGGCTTTCGTACCCATCTGTTCTACCGGCTGGTGCGCCATCCGATCATGCTGGGTTTCGTCATCGCGTTCTGGGCCACCCCGACGATGACAGCGGGGCACCTGCTTTTCGCGGTTGGCACCACCGGCTACATATTGCTCGCGCTGCAGATAGAGGAACGCGACCTGGTGGCCGCGCTGGGGGAGCAGTACCGCGGTTACCGCCGCGAGGTGCCGATGTTGGTGCCGATACCGCGTCGGCATCGTGGCGCCGAAGCCGTTGGCGGACAGGCTACTTCGAGCTAGTCGGCGACCAGCCGGGCGATCCGGTCCAGGGTGGCGCGCATGCCGTCGGCGGTCTGTTGGGGCATCGCGCCACGGGTGATCAACCACTTCTGCTTGTCGCGTGAGACGTCCCAGGTTTCGCGCACCAGTGTCCCGCCCTCGACCGGAGTCAGTTCGTAACGCCAGATGCGGCCGCCGACTAGGCCACCCGCGCCGAAGGTCTGCCAGGCAATGCGTCGATCGGGCTCGAACTCGACGACCGTGTTGACGGTCCGGTACGGCAAGAACAGCGTCTCCCGGCGGCCCCGCATCGCCATCCCGAATTTCGCGCCCTTCGACAGCGGCACCGAGTGCTGCTCGGCCCGGTTCAGCGACTCCGAGCCGTCGAAGAGCACATGGCGACCGGCGTCGGCCAGCAACGCGAAGATCCGGTCAGGGGAGGCGTCGATGACCCGCTCGACGCTGACTGTGTTGCCGTCCATCCGGCCAATCTAGCCCGCACCAGTGACCTGCTCAGCCGAGGTGCAGCGCTACCACCAGCCAGCGCGGCGCGTCGCTGAGCCTCACCTGCTCGACCCGGCAGGCGATCGCGTGAACCCGCTGACCGCGGCTGTAGGTCCCGAACACCTCCGCCGCCAGCACCTCGGCCGTCACTGCCTGCAGCCGTATGCGCCGCAGCACCGCCGCACCCTGTGCCGGCCCGAGCGCGCGACTGAGGGACACCACCGACTCCACGAGGGCCGGGGTGAGCAGTGCGGTCAACTGCGCCGCTGGGCGGCGCCGGTCGAGGACTTCCAGCACGCGGCGCAACGCGGCGTCGGCGAAGCTGGCGGCATGCCGCATCGGCAGCGAAGCCGTCACGGCCGGCACTGGCCCTCGGACGCCGTCGCCGCGGGGCGCCGCGCGAGGGCTGGACCGCAACGTCGAGGGGCGGCAACGGGCAACGCTGGAGGTCGGCGGTTCGTAGTCAACCACCGGCAGCACAGCGAAGGTGTCACGCTCAGGGGCAACAGGACTGACGGTCAACGGGCACTCTCCAATCCACGGTGCGATGCGCGCCTGCTGGAGAGTGGCAGACTGTGCCGAACTGCCGGCCATCATCGCACAAACTCCGCTGCCGCGTACCCGCGCCGCCATCACCGCAGATTGACGATTACCGTAGGCGGCGAACCACATCCATCCAGCCGCCGAACACCGACGGATCGATAGGAGGACGCGGCCGCAAATGGTGACCCGGTTGTCCCCGGCCGACACGTCCTTCTATCGGTTGGAAAACTCCGCCACCCCGATGTACGTCGGGTCGCTGTCCATCTTGCGCCGTCCGCGCGCCGGCCTGAGTTACGAGACGCTGCTGGCCACCGTGGAACAGCGGTTGCAGCAGATACCGCGCTACCGGCAGAAGGTGCGCGAGGTCAGGTTCGGCATGGCCCGCCCGGTGTGGCTGGACGACCCGGACTTCGACATCACCTACCACGTGCGGCGCTCGGCGCTGCCGTCGCCGGGCAGCGACGAGCAACTGCACGAACTGATCGCCCGGCTGGCCGCCCGGCCGCTGGACAAGTCGCGGCCGCTGTGGGAGATGTACCTCGTCGAGGGTCTGGCCAAGAACCGCATCGCGCTCTACACCAAATCGCACCAGGCGCTGATCAACGGCATGTCTGCCCTGGAGATCGGGCATGTGATCGCCGACCGCACCCGGCGGCCCCCGGCCTTCCCCGAAGACATCTGGGTACCGGAACGCGACCCGGGCAACACCCGCCTGGCGCTGGGGGCGATCGGCGACTGGATCGTCGGGCCGGGCGCGCAACTGCAGGCCGTCGGAACCGCCGTGGCCGGGCTGGCCACCAACTACGGCCAGCTCGTCGACACCGGCCGCCGGTTCCTGGATGTCGCCCGCACCGTGGCGCGCGGCACCGCCCCCAGCAGTCCGCTGAACGCCACCGTCTCGCGCAACCGGCGGTTCACCGTCGCTCGCGGACGGCTGGAGGATTACCGGACCGTGCGTGCCCGCTACGACTGCGACGTCAACGACGTGGTGCTGGCGGTGATCGCCGGCGCGTTGAGCAACTGGTTGATGTCGCGCGGGGAACCGGTAGGGATGGCGACAACGGTGCGTGCGATGGCGCCGCTGTCGGTGTACGCCGACGACCCGCTGGACGCTTCCGGGCCCGGCCAGGCGATCAGTCAGGTGACACCGTTTCTGATCGATCTTCCGGTGGGGGAGGGCAATGCGGTGGTGCGGCTGTCGCAGATTGCCCACGCCACCGAATCGCACCCGACGGCCGGCAGTCGAGTCGACGCCAGGACCATCGTCACGCTGTCCGGCTTCGCGCCACCGACCTTGCACGCGATGGGTATTCGGGTCGCCACCACCTATTCGGCGCGCTTATTCAACCTTCTGATCACCAATGCCCCTGGCGCGCAGTCGCAGATGTACGTCGCGGGCACTAAACTGCTGGAAACCTATGCCGTGCCGCCGCTGCTGCAGAACCAGGCGCTGGCGATCAGTGTGACGTCCTACAACGGCATGCTCTACTACGGGATCAACGCCGACCGGGACGCGATGAGCGACGTGGACCTGCTGCCGGCGCTGTTGAATCAGGCGCTGGAAGAGCTGCTGGAAGTGTCTCGGTAATCCGAGCCGTCCGAAATCGGTGCCGGCATATAACATCCGTTGATGTGAGCACCCCCACCAGCCACGGCGCGCCGGACCCGAAGAAAGTCAAGGCGAAAAAGGCCAAATCCGGCGAGCCGGCCCAGCGCAAGATTTCCGACGAAGTCTACGAAGCCGAATTGTTCCGGCTGCAAACCGAATTCGTGAAGCTGCAGGAATGGGTGCGCTATTCCGGTGCGCGTGTGGTGGTCATCTTCGAGGGCCGCGACGCGGCGGGCAAGGGTGGTGCGATCAAGCGGATCACCGAATATCTCAGTCCGCGAATCGCTCACGTCGCCGCATTGCCCGCACCCACCGAGCGCGAGCGCGGGCAATGGTATTACCAGCGCTATATCGCCCACCTGCCCACCAAGGGCGAGATCGTCCTGTTCGACCGGTCCTGGTACAACCGCGCCGGCGTGGAGAAGGTCATGGGATTCTGTACGCCGCAGGAGTATGTGTTGTTCCTGCGACAGACGCCGATCTTCGAGCAGATGCTGATCGACGACGGAATCCTGTTGCGCAAGTACTGGTTCTCGGTCTCCGAGGGTGAGCAGCTGCGCCGGTTCAAGGCCCGGCTGAATGACCCTGTGCGGCAATGGAAATTGAGCCCGATGGACCTGGAATCGGTGTATCGGTGGGAAGATTACTCCCGGGCCAAGGACGAGATGATGGTGCACACCGACACGCCGAGCAGTCCCTGGTATGTCGTGGAATCCGACATTAAAAAGCACGCGCGGCTGAACATGATGGCCCACTTGCTGTCCACCATCGACTACCGCGAGGTCCGGCAGCCGAAGGTCGACCTGCCGGAACGGCCGGTGGTCAGCAACACCTATCAGCGACCGCCCCGGGAGTTGTCGACCTACGTCGACGACTACGCAGCCACCCTGCTGAGCTCCTGATGCAGGTCTACCTCCCGGCCACCCTGGCCATGTTGCAGCGACTCGTCGCCGAGGGTTCGATGTCACCGGTCAACGGCACGGCGTTCGCCGTCACCCCGACGTTGCGCGAGTCCTACGCCGAAGGTGACGACGAGGAACTCGCCGAGGTTGCGCTGCGCGAGGCGGCACTGGCGTCGCTGCGCCTGCTCGCCGCCGACGACAGTGCCCTGCCGCCGCGGCGGGTGGTGCTGGCGGCCGAGGTGGAGAACGCCACCTACCGCCCGGATCTCGACGATGCCGTCGTCCGACTGGCCGCGCCCGTGGCACTGGATCACGTGGTCGCCGCGTACGTCGACAACGCCGCCGCCGAATCGGACGTCACCGCGGCGATCGCCGCCATCGATGCGGCCGATCTGGGCGATGAGGACTCAGAACTGATCGTCGGGGACGCCCAGGACCACGACCTGGCCTGGTACGCCAACCAGGAACTGCCGTTCCTGCTTGAGCTGCTCTAGACGGGATATCCCTCACCCGGTTGTGACGCATTCTGCACGCTCGGCGGTAGATACGGGCCAGTAACCTACGGTACCGTAGCTTTTATTGGTCGGGCGGAGCATCGTTACCGACATGGGCGGAAGCAAACGGCCGCAACCTGAGCAGGAGCTTCCTATGGGTAAGAAGAACATGGCGATCGTCGGGAACGTCGTCGAAACCACGCGTCCCACAGTCGTGGAAGGGCAAACCCACCCGGGTTGGCACGCCCTGCGCAAACTCGCCACGCGTATCACCACGCCGCTGTTGCCCGACGACTACCTGCACCTGGCCAACCCGCTGTGGTCCGCCCGGGAACTGCGCGGGCGAATCCTGCAGGTGCGTCAGGAGACCGAAGACTCGGCCACCCTGGTTAT
>NZ_LZLE01000101.1 GCF_001673155.1 Mycobacterium sp. 1423905.2
GCGCGACATCGGTGTCTTTGAAGTCAATGAAGCCTTCGCGCCGGTACCGCTGGCGTGGCTGGCCGAAACCGGGGCCGGGTGGGGCTGACCGCGCAACGGTTCGTCGCGTGCCCGTTCGGACCTGCCGGGACGCGGATGTATCGCACCGGTGACGTGATGCGGTGGAACGCCGAAGGCTCGCTCGAGTACGTGGGCAGGGCCGATCAACAGGTCAAGATCCGTGGGTATCGGATCGAGCCTGGCGAGGTGGAGGCCGTGCTGGCGGCGCACCCCCGGGTGGCGCAAGCGGTGGTCGTCGCGCATACCCCACCGGGCGGGACCGTCAAACAATTGGTGGGCTACGTTGTGGCGCAACCAAACATCGGCACGGACGACGAACTGGCGGCTGAGGTACGCCGATTCGCCGGTGCCCGGTTGCCGGAGTTCATGGTGCCGGCGGTGATCATGGTGCTCGACGCGTTCCCGTTGACGGTGAACGGCAAGGTGGATCGGCGGGCGCTGCCGGCTCCGGAGTTCGTCAGTGGAGTGGCATATCGGGCGCCACGCGATCCGCGGGAAGAGGTGCTGGCCGCCCTGTTCGCCGAGGCGCTCGGGTTGCCCCGGGTCGGAATCGATGACGGATTCTTCGATTTGGGCGGTCACTCGCTGTCTGCGACTCGGCTGGTGGCGCGCATCCGGGCCGAACTAGGGGTCGAGGTGCCGATCCACGTGGTCTTCGACGCTCCCAGGGTCGCCCAACTGGCCGAATGGATGGCCACGCATGCCGGCGAGCGGGTGCGGTCCCCACTGGTCCCGCGGCAGCGTCCGCCGCGAATGCCGCTGTCCTTCGCGCAGCGACGACTGTGGTTCATCTACAAGTTCCAAGGACCGTCGGCGACCTACAACATTCCCTTGGCGATGCGCTTGACCGGCCAACTCCAATCGGCGGCCTTGACCGCGGCGATCTGGGATGTGATAGCCCGCCACGAAAGCCTGCGGACCCTGTTCGCCGAAGACGAAGGAACCCCGTGGCAACGGATTCTGCCGCCCGAAGCGATAGAAGTGCCGGTGTCGATGAGGGAGGTGGCCGCCGAGCGGGATCTCACCCGGGCCATCGCCGAAGCAGCCGAATACCCGTTCGACCTCGCTAACGAACTTCCCCTGCGCGCCACCGTGCTTCGGGTCTCGGCGACCGAACATGTACTGGTCTTGGTGCTCCACCACATCGCCGCCGACGGCGCCTCGCTGATGCCGCTGGCGCAGGACTTGGCCTCCGCATACGCCGCGCGAGGCGCTGGGCGGCCGCCGGCCTGGCCGCCACTGCCGGTGCAGTACGCGGACTACACCCTGTGGCAACAAGAGGTGCTCGGTCGCGACGACGACCCCGACAGTGTGCTGTCACGGCAGTTGGACTACTGGCGTCGGGAACTGGACGGGACGCCCGAGCAGATCGCTTTGCCATTCGACCGCCACCGCCCGCCCGAGCAATCGTTCAGTGGGGAACTCGTGCCATTCGTCATCGCGCCTCAGTTGCGGGAACGGATCGAGCAACGGGCGCGGGAAACGGGGACAACCCCATCGATGTTGCTGCAAGCAGCGCTGGCGGTTTTGCTCCGCAAACTTGGCGCCGGTGACGACTTGACGATTGGTGGGCCGATCGCTGGACGCACCGATGAAGCGCTGACCGATCTGATCGGGCTATTCGTCAATACCTGGGTGCTGCGGGTCGACACCTCGGGTAACCCTCGTTTCGTCGAACTTCTGGAGCAGGTATCGCGAAAGGCGCTCGGCGCCTACGAAAATCAAGATGCCCCGTTCGAGCGGCTGGTGGAGTTACTCAACCTTTCCCGTTCCACGTCTCGCCAGCCGCTGTTTCAAGTGTCGTTTGCGTTGCTAAACAATCCTCTGCCCGATGTGGATCTCTTCAAGCTGGAGATCGATATCCTGCCGGTGCACACTCACTCGGCGAAATTCGACCTGTCCATCAATGTCATCGAGCTGCCCGCGACCAATGGACAGCCGCAGCCGCTGCCGGGAACCATCGAATACGCCACCGACCTCTTCGACCACGACACCGTCGAGAAGATCGCCCGCCAATACCTACGCATCCTGGAGGCGGTCACCGCCGATCCGTACGCGCGAATCGACTTGGTCGAGATCATTGATGCGGCCGAACGTGAGCTGGTGGTAGGGCGGTGGAACGACACCGCCGCGCCGATACCAGACGCAACCATTCCGGAGTTGTTCGCGGCGCAAGCGGCGCGCAGCCCGGATGCAGTCGCGGTCGAAGACGGAACCAGAACCGTAACCTTCCGCGAATTGAATGACCGGGCAAACGCTTTGGCCGAAGTGCTCAGGGCTAATGGCGCCGGACTGGAAACCATCATCGCGGTCGCGTTGCCGCGCTCGGCCGACCTGGTCGCCGCGCTGCTGGCCATCGTGAAAACCGGCTCAGCCTACCTGCCGATAGACCCGAGCTATTCCAGTGAGCGAACCGCCTACATCTTGTCCGACGCCGCTCCTCGACTACTGGTCTCCGACACCGCCACCGCTGCACGACTTCCCGACAACGAGGTCGCACTGGTCCTGCTGGACGTCGCCGAGGCCGACGAGCCAGGGCCAAGAGCCGATCATGACGAACCGGATGAGGCGTGGCTACGACCGGACAACCTGGCTTACGTGATGTACACCTCCGGCTCTACCGGACGGCCGAAAGCCGTTGCCGTCACCCACCGCGGTGTGATCAACATGGCGCTGAACCATTGGCCGGAAGAGCATGGTCGCGACCGAATTTCGGTGGCCGCGTCGCCAGGCTTCGACGGCTCGGTGTCGGAGACATGGCCTGCTCTGTTACGGGGCGGCACGCTGGTGGTGGCGGACGGCCACGTCGACATGGCGACCCTACGCCAGCTCATCGAGCAACGTGGCGTGCAGTCAATGTTTCTGCCGACCGCGCTCTTTCACCAATTGGCAGAAAACGACTTCGACTGTCTCGACCAGTTGGAACTGTTGGAGACAGCCGGCGACGTGCTCTCGCCCGTTGCGGCCAACAGGTTCCGGACTGCACATTCCGGGCTGGCGGTGATGAACGCTTACGGACCGACCGAGACCACTGTGTGGGCGACGACGTACTACGTCCCCACAGCGGTGGGATTCGACGGGGCGTCCGTGCCGATTGGCGCTCCGATGGCCAATGTGCGCGCGTTCGTTCTGGATAGCGGGTTGTGTCCGGTGCCGGTGGGAGTCGCTGGTGAGCTGTATATCGCCGGCGCCGGTGTAGCTCGCGGCTATCGGGGTCGGGTGGCGTTGACTGCGGCGCGATTTGTGGCGTGTCCGTTCGGGCCTGCCGGAGCGCGGATGTATCGCACCGGCGACGTGGTGCGCTGGACCTCCCACGGTGTGCTGGATTACGTGGGCCGCACCGATGAACAGATCAAAATCCGGGGTTTCCGGGTCGAGCCGGCGGAGGTCGAGTCGGTGTTGGCGGATCATCCCCTGGTGGACCAGGCGGTGGTGACCGCTCACGCGGGTGCCGGGGTCGGCGAGAAGCACCTGGTCGGCTATGTGGTGCTGAAAACGCAAGCTGGTTCGGATGCCGGCAATGCCGTGGAGTTGGCTGCTCAATTGCGGCGATTCGCGGCGGACCGGTTGCCGGAGTTCATGGTGCCGGCGGTCGTCATGGTGCTGGAGGCGTTGCCGTTGACGGTGAACGGCAAAGTTGATCGGCGGGCCCTGCCGGCACCGGAATTCGTGAGTGCGGTCGAGTATCGGGCGCCACGCGATCCGCGCGAGGGAATTTTGGCCGGACTGTTCGCAGAGGTGCTCAGGGTGCCGCGGGTCGGAATCGACGACGGATTCTTCGACCTGGGAGGACATTCGCTGTCCGCGACCCGGCTTGTGGCGCGCATTCGGACAGAACTCGGAGTCGAGGTTCCGATCCGGGCGGTGTTCGATGCCCCGACGGTCCGCGAACTGGCCGACTGGCTCTCGCAAGAGCACGCCTCCGACTTCGTGGATCCCTTCGCGACGGTCTTACCGCTCCGCATGGAAGGAACGAAGCCACCAGTGTGGTGCGTCCACCCGGCGGGCGGTGTCGCCTGGGGTTACCGCGGGCTGGCTAAACACCTTCGCGACCGGCCTATCTACGGGCTCCAGGCTCGGGGCGTCGACGGGACGGAGTCTTTTGCCCCGTCGATCCCCGCCATGGTCGATGACTACCTTGACCAGATTCTTGCCGTGCAGCCGGAAGGCCCCTTCAATCTTTTGGGCTGGTCGTTCGGCGGCGTGGTTGCCCACGCAATGGCGGTTGAGCTCACGCGCCGCGGACACGATGTAGCGCTGCTGGGGCTGATCGCCAGCGTTCCGAGATATGAGGACGATCCGGTCCTGATGACAGAGTTCCTCGAAGCTGACACGCGCAAGTTGATCAGCGCATGGGCCAACGAGCGTTACGGCGTTTCAATCGATGATCCCGAATACCGGTCACTCGCCGACACCGTTATTGCCCTGACCCGAAACAGTGTTGAGATCCTGCAGGACTTCCTGTCGCCGGTGTACGACGGTCATGCGCTGCTGTTCATACCGACGATCCACGAGCCGAGATCACCCGAGGAGTACGTCGCGGCGTGGGCGCCGCACCTACAGGGGCCCGTTGCCATACACAAGATCGAAAGTCGGCATTCGGATATGGACATGCCCGGGCCTATGGCTGTGATGGGTGAAGTACTCGAACGCGAGCTGAGTACCCACCGCGAAGAAGTGAAACTACCCGCAACTGCACGGAGGTGACTGATGCTGAAAACCCAGCATGTAGTGCATGAGGGGGGAGTGCCGGCCGGGCCGGGAATCGCCCAAATGCTCAGGGTGGCACGGCGGTTGATGCGCGATGGTGATACCGCGTTCGACGAACTGTTCGACCGCTACGGCGATGTGGTCTGGGTGGGGTTGCCCCCAGTGCTGGCCCGAAGAATGGTGTCAGCTGGTTCCCAGCTGGTGTTGCTGCGGGATCCAAACGTGATCAAGCCGTTGCTGATGGCGCCCGCCGAGGTGGTCAACGCCACGGAACCGCACCGCATGGTAGAGGGTCTATGGGGCGAACGGTCATTGTTCGTCTTGGACGGGCCGGCGCACCACCGGATGCGCAAGCTGATGTTGCCGCGATTGCGGGGCGAAGCGCTGGCTCAGTGGCGTGAGATCATCGCGACCAGGGTGCAGGGTGCGGTTCGCGAGTGGCTGAATGAGCCTGCGGTCGCGGTGCATCCGTTCATGCAGGACCTTTCTCTCGAGCTGATCCTGAAGATCCTGCTGTCGGTGCCCGATTCGGAACTCCCACAGTGGAAGTCAGCGTGGCGGGACCTGCTCAAAACGGTCACTTCGGGGCAGCTGGCGTTCCGCTCCGCGCTGCGTTCGGTCGGCGCCATGAAGTTGTGGCCGCGGTACCAGCGTGAATTACAGACCTGCGAGCGGCTGGTCTTCCAGGAGATCGCCCGCCGGCGACGTCACCCCGAAGTCGAACACGACGACGTCATCGATCTCTTGTTGCGGGCCGAAGGCGAGCCGGTTTCCGACAACGAAATTCGCGACCAGGTCTTCGCCACCATGATCGGCGGCTACGATCCCCCGGCAGCGTTGGCGAGCTGGGCGATCGAGCGACTTGTCCGTAACCCGAACGCGCTTGCCGCGGCGACCGCAGAGGCCCGCGGCGGTGAAGGACAGACCGCGTACCTTGACGCGGTGGTGCACGAAACGCTGCGCCTGCGGCCGCCCTTCTTGTTCGTTGCCAGGCTTATCCAGGCGCCGATCACGTTGGGCGAACACCACTTTCCTGCCGGCACCATGACCATGGTAGTCATGTCGGCTGTGCACCGGCAGCCGGCGCTTTACGACGACCCCAAAGCCTTCCGGCCGGAACGGTTCCTGCAGCAGCGCGCCACGTTCTACGGGCACATACCATTCGGCGGCGGCCAACACCGCTGCATCGGTGATCGGGTGGCCATCTTCGAAGTCATCCACATTCTGGCCGAGGTGTTGCGGTTAGCCGATATTGAGGCGGTCGATCCCCGCGACGAGCGGGTCCGCCTTGAATCGGGAGTACACATTCCCGCTAATGGCGGGTTGGTACGCGTCAAACAACTTGGCTAGCAACGGTATTACCCCTCAGCAAAGGGCAGCGCCGATCGTTCATCGTGGCGTTCCGGCCAACAGCGAACGCACCAACGGCCGGGGCCCATAGGGGCGCAGCATTGCACTGGCCGGGCGTGGTCGTACCACTTGCGGCCACCAGAACCACCGTCCGAGAAGCGCCGCGATCGACGGCATCATGAACGAGCGCACCACCAGGGTGTCGAACAGCAGCCCCAGACCGATTGTTGTTCCCACTTGGCCGATCACCCGCAGGTCGCTGACGACCATGGAGGCCATGGTGAACGCGAACACCAGGCCCGCGGCGGTAACGACTTTCCCGGTACCGGCCATCGCGCGGATGATGCCGGTGTTGATACCAGCTCCCAATTCCTCCTTGAATCTGGAGACCAGCAGGAGATTGTAATCAGAGCCGACCGCCAGCAAGACGATCACCGACATCGCGAGCACTTCCCAGTGCAAATCGATACCGAGCAGGTACTGCCAGACGGCCACGGAGAGCCCGAGCGAGGCACCCAACGAAAGCGCAACCGTGCCAACGATTACCAGTGCAGCGATGAAGCTTCGCGTAATGATGAGCATGATGATGAAGATGAGGCAGAGCGCGGCGACTCCGGCGATCATGAGATCGTATTTGGAACCGTCCCATAGGTCTTTTACCGTCGCCGCGGTTCCGGTGAGGTGAATCTTGGCGTCCGCCAGTGGCGTTCCCTTGAGCGCCTCTGCTGCCGCGTTCTTGATCGCGTTGACATGCGAGATGCCCTCCAGACTCATGGGGTCACCCCGGTGCGAGATGACCATCCGCACCGCGTTGCCGTCCGGTGACAGGAACATGCTCTCGGCCCGCTGAAAGTCTCTGTTCTGGAATACTTCCGGCGGAAGATAGAACGAATCGTCGTTCTTGGATGCGTCGAAGGCTTTCCCCATGGAAGTGGCGTTGGCGCCCACCTCGTCCATCTCACCCAGCAAACCGGACGTGGTGCTGTACATGGACAGCATCATGCTGCGCATACTCTCCATGGATTGGATGAACGCTGGGAATTGCGCTATCAGCTGCGGGAACAACACGTCAATCTGATCGAGGTCTTTGACCAGGGCGTGGAACTGGTCGCCGATGGAGTCGATGCCGTCCAGCGCGTCGAATATGGACCGGAAAGACCAGCAGATGGGAATGTCGTAACAGTGCTTCTCCCAGTAGAAGTAACTGCGGATGGGCCGCCAGAAGTCATCGAAATCAGCGATGTGGTCCCGCAATTCGTCGGTGATGACTTGGAGCTCCTTTGTCTTACCGACGATGCTGTGAGTCGCGGAGTTCAGCTGCTGCATCAATTGATACATGCGCCTCATCGAAGCGATCGTGTCCGACATATTGTCGGCCTGCTTGAGCAAGTCGTTCATGCGCAGCCTCTGCAGCTGCATGTTCTGGACCTGGCCAGCGTTTTGCATGCTCATCAGGAACGGTATCGAAGTGTGCTCGATCGGGGTGCCCTCGGGTCGAGTTATGGACTGCACCATGGCAATACCCGGAACCGCGAAGACCGCCTTGGCCAGTCTGTTCAAGATCAGGAAGTCTGACGGATTGCGCATGTCGTGGTCGGTTTCGACCAAAAGGATCTCAGGCTGCATCCGCGACTCGGGAAAGTGCCGTGCAGCGGCCGCATAGCCCTGATTGGCAGGGAGGCTTTGCGGAATAGACATCCGGTCATTCAGGCTCGTTTTATACCCCGGAAGGGCCAGCAGACCGATCAGGGCGACGGCGCACGAGGCCGCGAGGATGGGGCCGGGCCAGCGAACGATAGCCGTGCCGAGCCTGCGCCATCTACCCACCCTGATCCTGCGCTTGGGGTCGAACAATCCAAACCTGCTGCCCGCGGCAATGACTGCCGGAACCAGCGTTAGTGCGACCGCGATCGCGACCAGCATTCCGACCGCGCAAGGTAGGCCCAATGGCCGGAACACCGGCAGTCGAGCGAAGCTGAGGCAGAAAACCGCGCCGGCGATGGTCAGACCGGATGCCAAGACGACATGTGCGACGCCGCGGTAGGTGGTGTAAAAGGCCGTCTCACGGTCCTCGCCGGCCTGGCGCGCCTCTTGGTAGCGCCCGATGAAGAAAATCCCGTAGTCGGTTCCGGCCGCGATCCCTAGGGAGACCAGCAGATTGACGGTATAGGTGGTGAGGCCGACCAGCTGGTGATCACCGAGAAACGCGACAACTCCACGGGCAGCCATCAGTTCGATCCCGACCATCGACAACAACAGAATTACTGTGATGACGGACCGGTAGACGAACAGCAGCATGGTCAAGATGACCGTGAGCGTCACGATGGTTATCTTGGCGACCGTCTTGTCGCCGCTATGAGACATATCGGCAGTGAGCGCTGCCGGACCGGTGACGTAGGCCTTGACCCCGGGGGGTGCCGGCGTCCGTTCCACGATTTTGCGGACTGCTTCGGCCGACTCGTTAGCCAGGGCTTGGCCCACGTTGCCGGCGAGGTTCAGTTGGACGTAGGCCGCTTTGCGATCTGCGCTCTGCGCGCCCGCCGCGGTGAGTTGGTCCCCCCAGAAATTCTGGATGTGCTGCACGTGTTTCGGGTCATCCTGCAACGCGCGAATCAACCGGTCGTAGTACTGATGTGCGTCCTCGCCGAGAGGCTGCTGACCTTCCAGCACGATCAGCGCCACACTGTCGGAGTTGGATTCCTTGAAGACATCTCCCATGCGCTTGGCCGCCTTGACCGACGGTGCGTCATTGGGCGTCAGCGATATCGCATACTTCTTCTCGACTTGCTCCAACGACGGAACGGCAACGGTCACGATGACGGTGATCGCCAACCACGCCAAGATGATCAGCACCGAAAGTCGATGAATCGTCCGGGCGATGCGCGGCGTTGTGGTTTGTTGACGGTCCATACGCTTGTCGCTCATGCGGCCTTCAGCAGGCAGAAGGTGAGGGCGCTGGCTTGATGCGTGACCTTCTCGGCTTTGACCACGCCGTTCACCAGGATGCGGCAGCCGATGGTGTCACTGTCGCCCTGCGCCACCACGTTTCCCACGACCGCCAGCGAGGTGGTTGTGAACGTGATCGACCAGGGCAGCTTTGCGGCCTCGACCAACTGCGGGTCACCATTGGCGTCGAAATAACTGATGCTGGCTACCGTTCCCGACGCGCCGAAGATCTCGTAAGTCAGCTGCTTGGGGTCGGTAGGCGTGGGGTCGCTCAATTTACTGTCGGCATAGGTAGGGAACTTTTCGGAGCCGAAACCGCCGTGCAGTCGCGACACGGTCAGCCCTCCAACGACGATGACCACGAGGATGACCAGGGGAATCCAGAGCCTGCGCAATATCCCGAAACCCGCACCGCCTCTTGCCTTTCGCGTGGTGGGCGTCATCTCGGCGGCTGAAGCTGCGCCCACCCGCCGGCCGAAAGTGGGCGACGTCTCGGATGAGGTAGGTGGTCGAAGACTGATCATGCGGCTATTGCCTCGAATGAGCCGCACTCGTGCGCTGCGCGAGTGCATGCGACGAGTGGATCGCGCCGGTGGTCCTCATGATCCACTGTTTGCTCGTTGCGATTTGGATCGCAGTGTTCACTGAGTGATTAGCCCACATCGCTGGGCCAGTGTTCTCCCTTGTTTGCGGTCAATAGGTACTCGCCGCGTCAAATAGAGTATCGAGTTCAGTCGCATAGAGTAGTCGGCGCGGTGAAATAGGGTATTCGTGCAGTCAATAGGTCTAGTACGGCAAGTTAATTTGTTCTGCATACCATTGAACGGCGGCCACATGTCAATGCGCAGGATCTTAGGACGAATTGATAATTTAAATTCTCTGCGTTCGATCTTGCTGCCCCCGGATATGGTTCGCTTGTCTCGACTAGACGGTTGGAGAACCGATGAGCATCAACCCGTTCGACGATGACAAAGGCACGTTCCTGGTCTTGGTGAACGACGAGGAACAACACAGCCTCTGGCCGGCCTTCGTCGACGTTCCGGCCGGCTGGCGGGCCGTCTACGGCGAAGCGGACCGCGCTGCCTGTGTGGACTACATCGAGCAGAATTGGACGGACATACGGCCGAAGAGCCTTCGCGAGAGCATGGCACAGGGCCGCGATTCCGCCGGCCGACTTGGATCACGGCGGGTCAGCGGCTAGGCGTCAGGCCCAGCCGATCCGGCGATCCTCCGGTCGGATGAAGTCGCCAGTTCGTCGTACACATTCTGACAGTGCTCGGCCAACGGAACGCGAGCGCTCCCAAGCCAATCCGCAACGTAGCTGAGCGCTGAGTCCAGGTTTTTGGTCGTCGCGAGTTGGCCGATCCGAGCCATGTTCTGGATCAGGTCAGCACGCACCTGCTCCGCGTGCGGGTTCGACCGCTGGATGTCTTCGTAAACCTCCGGCGGTTGGGCGACCATGCGCGCCAGCAGCATCAGCTGCTGATGGCAAGGTGGGGGCGCGAGTTGGGCAACTTGCTGCGCGCCGAATCCCGCACCGGCGATGGTCAATCCGTATGCCAAGGTGGCTGCATGCACGCCGGCTTGGAGGACCGCGGTGAGCCGGTCGTGTTCATCGGCGTCTGTCAACCGCACCACGACCATGCCGTTGCGCTGCAACAATTTTAAAAATTCGTCCTGCCGTCCGGGGCGCCCGGCGCTGACCGCTAACACGCACCTGCCGGCAGGAGAAAGTGACGGGGCGAACATCGGGTTGATGCTCAGAATCGATGGCCCGGTGGAACTCCACAACGCCGCCAGCGGCGACTTGACGGAGGCCGTGTCGACAGCGAGTGCTCCCTTGGGTACGGTCGCGATCAACTGGGGCAGAGCGCCGACCAGAGCGTCCTCGGGCAACGCGCAAATCACCAACTCTGCGGATGCAAGCGCGCTTTCCAGGTGTTGCTCTATCGGTTTGGTTACGTCGGCGACTATTCGAAGGACCTTATTCGGGTTGTCATCGGCATATTCCTCATCAGGTGAATGCAGATCTACGATGGTCAGCGACTCAACGTGTCCCGCGAGTACCGAATGCATTAGCTTTCCCACCCCGCCCTGCCCCAAAAGGACCGCGGGTCCAAAAGCCAAGCGACTGGTCAAGGACGCATACCAGTCGACGTGGACTGTTTGCCGGCCATTAATTGAACGTACCAGCCGTGCTTGACATCGTGCGCAACTTGGTTGCCCGGTTGGACCTCCAATCGCCGCACAGGTACGTTTCGGCCATGACATCGATGCAGGGCAAAGTCGTCTTCATCACCGGCGGTGGCCGCGGCATCGGGGCTGAGGTCGCCCGACGGCTGCACCGCAAGGGCGCCAAACTCGTGTTGACCGACCTGGGCAAAGACGAACTGAAAGGCATCTGCGCCGAACTCGGCGGCGACGAGCGTGTGCTCGCCATTCCCGCGGACGTGCGCGATCTGCCCGCCATGCAGTCCGCCGTGCAGCAGGCAGTCGACAAGTTCGGCGGTATCGACGCCGTGGTGGCCAACGCGGGAATTTCCAGCTATGGCTCGGTGCTGAACGTCGACCCCGACGCGTTCAAGCGGGTCATCGACGTCAACCTGCTCGGCGTCTTCTACACCGTGCGGGCGGCTCTGCCGTCGATCATCGATCGTCGCGGCTACGTGCTGATCGTCTCCTCGTTGGCCGCGTTCGCCGCGGCGCCCGGGATGGCACCATACGACATGTCGAAGGCCGGCAACGAACACCTCGCCCACGCCTTGCGGCTGGAGGTCGCGCACCTCGGAGTCACCGTCGGCTCGGCGCACATGTCCTGGGTCGACACCGCAATGGTCCGCGACACCAAAGCCGATCTGCCGGCGTTCAGCGAAATGCTCGCCCGCCTGCCGTGGCCGCTGAGCCTGACCACCTCGGTCGACAAGTGCGCAGCAGCCTTCGTCAAGGGCATCGAAGAGCGCAAGGAACGGGTGTACTGCCCCGGCTGGGTCGGGCTGTTCCGTTGGCTCAAGCCGGTGTTGTCCACCCGGCTCGGAGAGGCGCCCATCCGCAAGACGGCCGCCGAGCTGATGCCACGCATGGACGCCGAAGTCGCCGCACTGGGCCGCTTCACCAGCTCTTACACCCAGGGCCTGGACAAGCCGTAGCCGCGTGAAGGTAGTCATCTGCGGCGCCGGAATCGCCGGCCTCGCCCTCGCTGAGCGGCTGGCAACGCACGGCGCCGACGTGGTGGTGCTGGAACGCGCGCCCGGCCCCCGCCGCCACGGCCAGCTGATCGACTTCCACGGCGCCGGCTACGACGCCGCCGAGGAGGTCGGGGTCCTGCCCGCCATCGAAGATGCGGCCTACCGGATCGACGAGGCCAGCCTGATGGACGCGGACGGGCGGCGTCGTGCCGGGCTGCCGTACCGGCAGATCGCCGCGGCGCTAGACGGGCGGCTGTGCCGCATCATGCGGGCCGACCTGGAAACGGCGCTGCGGAACAACCTGCCCGACGCGGTCGAACTCCGGTTCGGCGCCTCGGTCTCGGCAGTGGGCAACCGGGACGACGGCGTGTCAGTGACCTTGGACGACGGTGAGCACCTGGAAGCCGACCTGCTGGTCGGTGCGGATGGACTGCACTCAACCGTGCGCGCCTTGGTGTTCGGTGACGAATCTCAATACCTGCGCTACCTCGGATTCCACACCGCCGCCTTCATCTGCGACGCCCCGGAGATCCGAGCGGCGGCCGCCGATCGTGTGCTGCTCACCGACACCGTCGACCGCCAACTGGGCTGCTACGTGCTGCGCGACGGCCGAGTCGCCACGTTCGGGGTGCACCGCAGCGCCGACCCGCGGCTTCCCGACGACGCGCGTGCCGCGATCCAAGACAGTTACGCCGACATGGGCCGGTTGGTGCCCGAGGTGCTGCACCGCTGTCCGCCCGCGACGGAGATCTACTACGACCAGGTCGCGGAGATCCACCTGCCGAGCTGGCGCAAGAACCGGGTGGTACTCATCGGCGACGCGTGCGCCGCCGTGTCGTGGTTCGCCGGTCAGAGCGCATCGCTGGCCGTCGGCGCCGCCTACGTGCTGGCCGAGCAGCTGCGCCTGACGTCCTCACTGGATCGGGCGCTGGATTTCTACGAGCGGCTCTGGCGCCCGGTAATTGACGAAAAGCAGCGAGCCGGCCGCGACGCCGCCGGCCGTATCGTTCCGGCGACGCCGGCGCAGCTGCGCCGACGGCGCACCGGGCTGCGGTTGAGCTGGTTTCCCCCGGTCAACCGCCGCATCGTCGCCGCTTCGGTAGGCGAACCCACCGCCGTCATCCCGATGCTGCGCCGCGGCAGCGAAGAAACCTGACGCCCCGGCTCAGAAACCAGGTCGCCGCCGCCGCAGATACCGCTCGAATTCGGCGGCCAGCGCGTCACCGTCGATCTTCCCCAGCGCCTCGTTGATGTCGACGGCGGCGTCACCGTGCTGCTCGAGGGACTGCACGTAAGCGGCGAGTTCCTCATCGTCGGAGGCCATCTCGGTGATCTCCTGCTCCCACGCCTCGGCTTGCACCGGCAGGTCCGCCAGCGGCACCTCGACATCCAGCACGTCTTCGACGCGGCGCAGCAGCGCTACCGTCGCCTTCGGATTCGGCGGCTGCGACACGTAATGCGGAACCGCCGCCCAGAACGTCACCGCCGGGATACCCGCGGCCACGCAGGCGTACTGGAACACCCCCGCGATGCCCGTCGGCCCCTCATAACGGGTTTCCTCCAGCCCGAAGATCCGCGCCGACTCCGGTGAGTAGGCCGCACCCGACACCGGCACCGGCCGGGTGTGCGGGGTGTCGGCCAGCAGCGCGCCCAGGATCACCACCGTGTCCACATTGAGCTTGTCGATCACGGCCAGCAGCTCGTCGCAGAAGGTGCGCCAGCGCATGTTGGGCTCCACGCCGTACATCAGCACCACGTCTCGGTCGGCGCCGGGGGGCCGGCAGTGCGAGATCCGCATCGCCGGCCACTCCAGTTCCCGGGTCACCCCGTCGACTTGCCGAATGACCGGGCGATTGACCTGATAGTCGTAGTACGCCTCGTCGTCGATCTCCACGATCGGCGACGCCTGCCAGGTGGCGGCCAGGTGGGCGACCGCATCGGTGGCCGCGTCGCCCGCGTCGTTCCAGCCCTCGAACGCCGCCACGACGACGGTGTTGTGCAGGTCGGGCAGCGATGTCACAAATTCAGCCTACGGCCTTCGGCGCAGCGATTATGCGGGCTGGGATGGCCGCGGGTAGCTGTCAGTGCGCTGGTAACGGCGGAAGTGACTCCATAGCGCGACTATCCTTGCCATGTGACTTCCGCTAACCAAACGCACTACGACACCGATCTGCTCGACGTTTTGTCGCAGCGTGTGGTGGTGGGCGACGGCGCGATGGGCACCCAGCTGCAGGCCGCGGATCTCACCCTCGACGACTTCCGTGGCCTCGAGGGCTGCAACGAGATCTTGAACGAAACGCGCCCTGACGTGCTGGAGACCATCCACCGCAATTACTTCGAAGCCGGCGCGGACGCCGTTGAGACCAACACCTTCGGCTGCAACCTGTCCAATCTGGGCGACTACGACATCGCCGACCGCATCCGGGACCTCTCCGAGCGCGGTACCGCCATCGCCCGGCGGGTCGCCGACGAGCTGGCCACCCCGGATCGCAAGCGCTACGTGCTGGGCTCGATGGGGCCTGGCACCAAGCTGCCCACCCTGGGCCACACCGAGTACGCCGTCATCCGCGACGCCTACACCGAGGCCGCCCTGGGCATGCTCGACGGCGGCGCCGACGCCATCCTGGTCGAAACCTGCCAGGACCTGTTGCAGCTCAAGGCCGCGGTGCTGGGATCGCGGCGCGCGATGAAGCAGGCCGGCCGCCACATCCCGGTGTTTGCCCACGTCACCGTGGAAACCACCGGCACCATGCTGCTGGGCAGCGAAATCGGTGCGGCGCTGACCGCCATCGAGCCGTTGGGCGTCGACATGATCGGTCTCAACTGCGCGACGGGCCCCGCCGAGATGAGCGAGCACCTGCGCTACCTGTCGCGGCACGCCCGCATCCCCGTGTCGGTCATGCCCAACGCCGGGCTCCCGGTGCTCGGCGCCAAGGGCGCCGAATACCCCCTGCAGCCCGACGAGCTGGCCGAGGCGCTGGGCGGGTTCATCACCGAGTTCGGGTTGTCGCTGGTCGGCGGCTGCTGTGGCACCACCCCCGCCCACATCCGCGAGGTCGCTGCGGCGGTCGTCCCGTTCAACGACGGCAGCAAGCCGCGCGGCGAGCGGCACGTGAGTTTCGAGCCGTCGGTGTCCTCGCTGTACTCCGCCGTCCCGTTCGAGCAGGAATCTTCGGTCCTGGTCATTGGGGAACGCACCAATGCCAACGGCTCCAAGGGATTCCGCGAGGCGATGATCGCCGAGGATTACCAGAAGTGCCTGGACATCGCCAAGGACCAGACCCGCGACGGCGCGCACATGCTCGACCTGTGCGTGGACTACGTGGGCCGTGACGGCGCGGCCGACATGAAGGCTTTGGCCAGCCGGCTGGCGACGTCGTCGACGTTGCCGATCATGCTGGACTCGACCGAAACCCCGGTGCTGCAGGCCGGTTTGGAGCACTTGGGCGGCCGGTGCGCGATCAACTCGGTGAACTACGAGGACGGTGACGGCCCCGAGTCGCGGTTCCACAAGACGATGGAACTGGTCGCCGAGCACGGCGCCGCGGTGGTCGCGCTGACCATCGACGAAGAGGGTCAGGCCCGCACCGCCGAGAAGAAGGTGCAGATTGCCGAGCGGCTGATCGAGGACATCACCGGTAACTGGGGTGTCGACGAATCCTCCATCCTGATCGACACTTTGACGTTCACCATCGCCACTGGTCAAGAAGAATCACGCCGCGACGGGATCGAGACCATCGAGGCGATCCGGCAACTCAAGCAGCGTCATCCCGACGTGCAGACCACGCTGGGTCTGTCCAACATCTCCTTTGGGCTGAATCCCGCTGCCCGTCAGGTGCTCAACTCGGTGTTCCTGCACGAATGCCAAGAGGCCGGCCTGGATTCGGCGATCGTGCACGCGTCGAAGATCCTGCCGATGAACCGGATCCCCGAGGAGCAACGCCAAGTCGCCCTGGACCTGATCTACGACCGCCGCCGCCCCGAGGACGAGTACGACCCGCTGCAGGAACTCATGCGCCTGTTCGAGGGCGTGTCGGCGGCCTCGTCGAAGGAGTCGCGCGCGGCCGAACTGGCCAAACTGCCGCTGTTCGAACGGCTGGCGCAACGCATCGTCGACGGTGAACGCAACGGCTTGGACGCCGACCTCGACGAGGCGATGACGCAGAAGCCTCCGTTGGCGATCATCAACGAGAATCTGCTGGCCGGTATGAAAACCGTTGGTGAGCTGTTCGGTTCGGGCCAGATGCAGCTGCCGTTCGTGTTGCAGTCCGCCGAGGTGATGAAAGCCGCCGTCGCCTACCTGGAACCGCACATGGAGAAGGCCGAGGACGACGCCGGCAAGGGCCGCATCGTGCTGGCCACGGTCAAGGGCGACGTGCACGACATCGGTAAGAATCTCGTCGACATCATCTTGAGCAACAACGGCTATGAGGTGGTCAACATCGGCATCAAACAGCCGATCGCCACCATTTTGGAAGTGGCCGAGGACAAGAGCGCCGACGTAGTCGGCATGTCGGGCCTGCTGGTGAAATCCACCGTGGTCATGAAGGAAAACCTCGAGGAGATGAACGCTCGGGGAGTCGCGGAGAAATTCCCGGTCGTGCTCGGCGGTGCGGCGTTGACCCGCAGCTACGTCGAGAACGACCTGGCCGAGGTTTACGAAGGCGAAGTGCATTACGCGCGAGACGCTTTCGAGGGCCTCAAGCTGATGGACACCATCATGAGCGCCAAGCGCGGCGAAGGTCCGGACCCGGACAGCCCGGAGGCGGTCGCCGCCCGCAAGAAGGAAGCCGAACGCAAAGCACGCCACGAGCGATCGAAACGGATTGCGGCGCAACGCAAAGCCGCCGAAGAGCCGGTCGAGGTGCCCGAACGCTCCGACGTCGCCGCCGACATCGAAGTACCCACCCCGCCGTTCTGGGGCTCCCGGATCGTCAAGGGATTGGCGATGGCCGAATACACCGGCCTGCTCGACGAGCGCGCGCTGTTCCTCGGACAGTGGGGATTACGCGGACAGCGCGGGGGAGAGGGACCCTCATACGAGGAGCTGGTGGAGACCGAGGGCCGGCCGCGGCTGCGGTACTGGCTGGACCGGTTGTCCACCGACGGCATCCTGGCGCACGCGGCGGTGGTCTACGGCTACTACCCGGCGGTCTCCGAGGGCGACGACGTGGTGATCTTGGCCAGTCCTGAACCTGACGCCGAAGAGCGGTACCGGTTCACCTTCCCGCGCCAGCAGCGCGGCCGGTTCTTGTGCATCGCAGACTTCATCCGGTCGCGCAAGCTGGCGACCGAGCGCGGGCAGGTCGACGTGCTGCCGTTCCAGTTGGTGACCATGGGCCAGCCCATCGCCGATTTCGCCAACGAGTTGTTCGCGTCGAACTCTTACCGGGATTACCTGGAAGTACACGGAATCGGGGTGCAGTTGACCGAAGCCCTGGCCGAGTACTGGCACAAACGTATCCGGGAAGAACTCAAGTTCTCCGGCGACCGGGCAGTGGCCGCCGACGACCCGGAGGCCGTCGAGGATTACTTCAAGCTGGAGTATCGCGGTGCCCGCTTCGCGTTCGGCTACGGCGCCTGCCCGAACCTCGAGGACCGGGTGAAGATGATGGATCTGCTGGACCCCCGGCGCATCGGCGTGACCCTGTCCGAAGAGCTGCAGTTGCACCCCGAGCAGTCCACCGACGCGTTCGTCTTGCACCACCCCGAGGCCAAGTACTTCAACGTGTAGCGCCGCCCCATTCGGATCGACCCCGAAATCGGCCGCGCGCTCGCACATTGCCGGTATCGTCACATCTCCCGAGGGTCACAATTTCCGGCTGGGAGGACAACGATGTCGTATCTGATCGCAACACCGGACCTGTTGACCACGGCAGCGGCAGAAGCCGCGGGGATCGGTTCTTCGATCAACGCGGCGAACCAGGCGGCGCTGGCTCAGACCAGGACGCTCGCCGCGGCCGCTGCCGATGAAGTATCGGCGGCGATTGCGGCGCTGTTCTCCGGTCACGCGCAGGAATACCAGGCGCTCAGTGCGCAGGTGACCGCGTTCCACGACGAATTCGTGCGGGCGTTGAGTGCCGCCAGCGGCGCCTATGCGGCCGCCGAGGCGGTCAACGCGGGTCCGCTGCAGACCATCGCCGACCAAGTCCTGGGTGTCATCAACGCCCCGACGAATCTGCTGCTGGGCCGGCCGTTGATCGGTGACGGGTACAACGGGACACCTGGCACGGGGCAAGCCGGCGGCGACGGTGGCATCCTGTGGGGCAATGGCGGAGCGGGCGGCTCGGCTGGGTTGCTGGGCCAAACCGGTGGGCGCGGCGGCAACGCCGGGTTGATCGGTAACGGCGGAGTCGGCGGCACCGGCGGCCTCCGCAGCGGAGCCGGCGGCGCCGGGGGCATGGGCGGCTTGCTGTGGGGCAATGGCGGAGCCGGTGGCACCGGAGGCATCGGCGGAGGAATCAGTCCTGCAGGGCTCGGCGGAATCGGTGGCCGCGCACTGTCCTTGTTCGGCACTCCTGGCGCTACCGGGCAGGCGGGGGCTTATTACGCCAATCTGAACATGGTCACGCCACAGGAGGCTGCTCTCCTGATGTTAGCGACACCAGACGAGAACTTCCTGCTGATCGGCACCGACGGCACCAATCTGAGCAGAGTCCTGGCCGACCCTCTCAATGTGAACTTCCAAGAACTGATGAAGGAGAGCGTCACTTCCGCGTCGACGATCGTCGGGCACACCAGCGTCTCCAACCCTTCGTGGACGACCATTCAGACCGGTGTCTGGAGCGAGACGGCCGGGGTGACCAACAACGTGTTCACGCCCTGGACGTACGACAACTGGCCGACCGTGTACAACCAACTCGAGGCCGCCTACGGCAATCGGGTTGACACCACCGTCATCGGCAACTGGCCGGTCATCACCGAGACCGCCGGCGCCGGCGCGTTCCCCGCCGACAAGATCCAATTCGTCCCGCACCTCGCAAACGACCCGTATTGGGTTGCGTCGCAGAACGAAGTCGGCCAGTTAAGCCAGAACGCGATCACGGTCGCCGATCCGAACAAGGGCAATTTCATCTTCTCGTACTTTGTCGGTGTCGATGAAATGGGCCATGCCTATGGCGGTGACTCGCCGGAGTACGCGGCGGCACTGCGCAACATGGACATGAACCTCGGTTCTCGCACTCAAGGCACCGGCCTGATGGGCGCGGTAGCGAACTGGGAGGCCACCAACAACGAGAAGTGGGACGTGCTGGTGGTCACCGACCACGGTCACATCGGTCCCGATCAATTCGGCCGCGGTCACGGCTTCCAATCACCTTTGGAGACAGCGACTTTCATGATCTGGGATCAGGCCGGCGATACCCTCCATGACGGCTGGATCAACAACCCATGGCAGATCGTGAGCACGACCCCGACGATCATGGATCAATTCGGGATCCCGCAACTGCCCTACATGCAGGGCGCCCCGCTGACGTCATCGGTCTTCGACGGCACCTACGTTGATCCCGGCGCCAACCTGTTTGACGTGATCAGGTCCGACTTCGCGGCCCAGGGATATCCCGATCCGATAGTCAATTACAACCTCGACGCGCGCACGGTCGCGGCCACGATTCCGTATCTGACCTACGACCCGATTCAAGGCATCGTCAATTCAGTGCCTGACTTCTTGCAGCTACCGGTGTCGTGGCTGGGCGCCGGCGTCTACCAGTCGCTCAACATCCCGGCGCAGATCTTCGTCCGGCTCACCGGCGTGACCGGCAACCAGATCATCCCGCCGGTGCTGAACCCGTTCATCTAGGAGTGCGGCGCCCGGAAACCAAAGTGACTTCGCCGACCAGCGCGTGAAACAATCGCTGGCCGTGAAGACCTTCGAGGATCTGTTCGCCGAACTCGGCGAGCGTGCCCGCACCCGACCCGCCGGCAGCGCCACCGTGGCCGCGCTGGACGGCGGAGTACACGCGTTGGGCAAAAAGATCTTGGAAGAGGCCGGCGAGGTGTGGTTGGCCGCTGAGCATGAACCCAACGAAGCGCTGGCCGAGGAGATCAGCCAGTTGTGGTACTGGACACAAGTGCTGATGATCTCGCGCGGGCTGTCCCTTGAAGACGTCTACCGGAAGCTATGAGCATGCTTCGGGTCGCGGTCCCCAACAAAGGTGCGCTCAGTGAGCCGGCCACCGAGATCCTGTCCGAAGCCGGGTATCGGCGCCGCACCGATCCCAAAGATCTGACGGTCATCGATCCGGTCAACAACGTCGAGTTCTTCTTTCTGCGGCCCAAGGACATCGCCATCTACGTCGGCTCCGGAGAACTCGACTTCGGCATCACCGGACGCGATTTGGCGCTGGACTCCAACGCGCCGGTAAGAGAACGGTTGGCACTGGGATTCGGATCGTCCAGCTTCCGGTACGCCGGCCCGGCCGGCACTGACTGGACGACGGCCGATCTGGCCGGCAAACGAATCGCCACCGCATATCCCAACCTCGTCCGAAAAGATCTCGCGGACAGAGGGATTGACGCCACAGTCATCCGGCTCGACGGCGCGGTGGAGATCTCGGTGCAACTCGGCGTGGCCGACGCCATTGCCGACGTGGTCGGGTCGGGACGCACGCTGAGCCTGCACAACCTGGTGGCCTTCGGTGAACCGCTGTGCGATTCCGAGGCGGTGCTCATCGAACGCGCCGAGGTCGACAGCCAAGACGCAAAGGCGGCACGCGACCAACTCGTCGCCCGAGTGCAGGGCGTCGTCTTCGGCCAGCAGTACCTCATGCTCGACTACGACTGCCCGCGCTCCGTGCTCGATCAGGCCACCGCGATAACGCCGGGACTGGAGTCGCCGACCATCGCTCCGCTGGCCGACCCCGATTGGGTTGCCGTCCGGGCGCTGGTACCGCGCCGCGGCGTCAACACTGTCATGGACCAGCTTGCCGCCATCGGCGCCAAAGCGATCCTGGCGTCCGACATCCGGTTTTGCCGTTTCTGATCATGTACCGCGACGGCTGCTGTGTTAGCGTCCCGCTGAATGCTGTTCGTCTGTCCCAGGAGGGATCGCTGTGACGCAGGTTCTCGTTCTTCTACTAGCTCTTTTGCTCGGTGTCGTCGCGGGCTTGCGCTCGTTGACCGCGCCCGCGGTGGTCGCTTGGGCCGCTTTTCTGAGCTGGATCAACCTGCACGGCACCTGGGCGTCCTGGGTCGGCAACATCGTGACCGTAGTGATCTTGAGCCTGCTGGCCGTCGCTGAGCTGGTCAACGACAAACTGCCGAAGACGCCGCCGCGTACGGCGCCGCCGGTGTTCATCGTCCGGCTCATCATGGGTGGATTCGCAGGCGCGGTGCTAGGCAAGGCATGGGGGCATCCCTGGGCCAGCCTGGGCGCCGGCGTGGTCGGCGCGGTGCTGGGCACGCTCGGTGGCTTCCAGGCCCGCCGCCGGCTGGTGGCCGCCAACGGCGGGCGTGACCTGCCGATCGCGCTGTTGGAGGATTCGGTAGCCGTCCTCGGTGGCTTTGCCATCGTCGCGGCGGCGGCCGCTCTGTGACGGAGCGCTTCGACGCAATCGTCGTCGGTGCCGGCCAGGCCGGTCCGCCCCTGGCTGGGCGGCTGACCGCCGCCGGTCAGCGGGTCGCCGTCATCGAGCGCAAACACGTCGGCGGGACGTGCGTCAACACGGGGTGTATCCCGACCAAGACTCTGGTGGCCAGCGCACACGCCGCACAGTTGGCGCGTCGCGGCGCCGAGTATGGCGTGGCCGTCGGACAGATCAGCGTGGACATGGCCAAAGTCAAGGCCCGCAAAGACGACATCATGCTCAGCGACCGCAAAGGTGTGGAAGGCTGGCTGGAGGGCATGGATGGCTGCACTCTGGTGCGTGGCCACGCCCGGTTCGAGGATCCGCACACGTTGCGGGTCGGTGATCGAGTCCTGCACGGCGACCGGATCTTCCTCAATGTCGGCGGTCGCGCCGTTGTCCCCGACATTCCGGGCCTCGAGGACGTCGATTACCTGACCAACGTGTCAATGCTCGAATTGGACGTCGTCCCAGAGCATCTCGTCATCGTCGGGGGCAGCTACATCGCGCTGGAGTTCGCGCAGATGTACCGGCGGTTCGGGGCGCGGGTCACCGTCGTCGAACGAGGCCGGCGGCTGGCCGGCCGCGAAGACGAGGACGTGTCGGCGACCATCCGAGACGTCCTGGAAGCCGAAGGAATCGACGTCGTCGTCGGTGCGAAAGATGTACGTATCACCAAGCGGGACAATGGGTTCGAATTGACGCCCAATTCCGGCGCCGATCCGATCGCGGGCAGCCACCTGCTGGTTGCGGTGGGCCGGCGGCCCAACACCGACGACCTGAGCTTGGAGGCGGCCGGTGTGCAGACCGACGAACGCGGCTACATCGTCGTCGACGACACGCTCCAGACCAACATCGACCACATCTGGGCGATGGGTGATTGCAACGGCAAGGGCGCATTCACCCACACCTCATACAACGACTTCGAGATCGTCGCGGCCAACCTGCTCGACGACGACCCGCGCCGAGTCAGTGACCGGATCACCACCTACGCGCTCTACATCGACCCGCCGCTCGGGCGCGCA
>NZ_LZLE01000102.1 GCF_001673155.1 Mycobacterium sp. 1423905.2
GACCTGGTGTTCATCGACGCCGACAAGGAGAACTACCCCGCCTACCTCGAGTGGGCGGTGCGACTGGCCCGCCCCGGCGCGGTCATCGTGGTGGACAACGTCATTCGCAACGGACATGTGGCGGCGGCGGACTCCGGCGACGCCCGGATCACCGCGACCCGCCACACGCTGCAGCTGATGGGGGAGCACCCGCGGCTGGACACCGCGGCGCTGCAGACCGTCGGCGCCAAGGGGTGGGACGGGTTCGCGCTGGCGCTGGTGCGCTAGCCGCCGGCCGGCCGAGTGTGCTCAGGGGGCGTCGAGGGTGCAGTCACGGTGGGATTGGTCGGGATTTCCCGCCGTGTGGACACACTCGACGGCGTCAGCGCACGCTGACGGCTGGCCGGGAGGGTCAGCCGCAGACCGCGCCTACCGCCGCGGAGTTGACCAGCTTGACGTACTTGGCCAGCACACCGGTCCGGGGCGGGCCAGTCGCACCGCCCACTCGAGGTAGGCGGGGTAGTTCTCCTTGTCGGCGTCGATGAACACCAGGTCGAACGGATCGCCGGACAAGGTGGGCAAGGTGTCCAACGCCGCGCCGACCAGCACCTCGACCCGATCGGCCACACCCGCCCGCGCCAGATTCGCCCGGGCGACTTCGGCGTGCCTGGGTTCGAATTCCAGCGTCACCACACGACCTTGCGGACCGGCGCCGCGCGCCAGCCAGATGGTGCTGAAACCGCCCAGCGTGCCCAGTTCGAGGATGCGGCGCGCTTGCGTCGCACCGGCCAACAACGACAGAAACTTGCCCTGCTGTGCCGACACCGCGATCGGCGGCAACCCGGCTGCGCTGCTGGCGGCCAGAGCCTCGGCCAACGCCGGGTCGTCGTCGAGTAGGGCGCTGTCGAGAAACGCGTCAACGTCTTTCGGGTTCGGTGTGGAAGGCATGCCTGAAACGCTACGCCCCGAAAACCCCGCCGCCGCCCCCTTTACCAGATACCCGTATGGGGTATAGTCGAGGATGCTAGTCAAACACTGGGACGTTGCCCGTCCCCGTACAGATAAGGGTGAGACGATGCCGAATTACGAAGCCGGAACGGTGCTGTCCTGCGGTCACGACCACTGCGGTTGCCGCGTTGTGATCGAGCACAAGTGCGAATGCTCCGGCTCTGGTGAGCCGTACCGCTGCACCTGCGGCGCAGAATTGGTTCCCGTCCAGTAAGTCCCCGAGCCGGTCGTGCGTCAGGCGCCGAACGCACGACCGGCCAGCTCGGCCCCTGCCGAAAGCCGCAGCGCCACCGCCGAAGCGCCCACGGCGACCGTGTAGCCGCCCGGCGCGATCCGCCATCGGCCGCCCCAATAGCGGGCCAGCAAGCGCGGATCGGCCTCGATCGTCACCTGGGCGGCCTCGCCGGGTTCCAGGTGCACGCGCTCAAAGCCCAGCAATCGCAAGAGCGGCCCGTCGGGTGCAGCGGTCAGATACACCTGTGGCACGTCGGCCCCGGGGCGCTGCCCGGCGTTGCGCACGGTGAAGCTGACGATCACCGTCTGTCCCCCGGTCACCGCCAGGTTCTGGTAGTCAAAGCTGGTGTAGGACAGGCCATGACCGAAAGCGAACAACGGGGTGTGGCCCTGCCGGCAGAACCACCGGTAACCGACGTCGGCGCCTTCGCAATACTCGATCGTGCTCGGTGTGCCGAACGGCTCGCCCAACCCGGGCAGTTGCGGACGCGGTGTCTGGGCGAGGTCCGCCGGGAAGGTGATCGGTAACCGACCCGACGGATTGGTCTGTCCGGCAAGCACTTCCGCGATCGCCTGACCTCCGGCCTGACCGGGATACCAGGCCTGCACGACGGCATTCACCGCCTCCGCCCACGGCATGGCCACCGGGTTCCCGGTCTGCAGCACCACCACGGTGTTGGGATTGACGGCTGCGGTGGCCGCGATGACCGCGTCCTGCCCCCACGGCAGCGAGAGGTCGGGGATGTCCATCCCCTCGCCTTCGGCGCGGAGCGCGAACACGATGGCAACGTCGGCACGTTGGGCCGCCAGCGCCGCCTCCGCCGGGCTGATTCCCGGGTCAAACTCGATCTGCGCGTGGGGAAGTCGTTCGCGCAGTGCCTCGAGCGGGCTGGACGGCAATAGGTGCAGGTTGCGCGTGCCACCGGACAGTCCCGGCCCGCCAATCGGGATGACCTCGGCGTAGCCGCCCGGGGGCACCACGGCCGAGGATCCGAATCCGATGGGCACCCCGCGCTGGGCGTAGCCGCCGATCACCGCGATGCGCGCGGTCGACTCCACACCGAGTGGCAGCACTCCCCGGTTGTGCATCAGCACAATGCCCTCGCGGGCGATCTGCAGCGCAATCTCGTTGTGCGCGACCATGTCTGGCGCAGGCTCGGTGTCCGGCTGGTCGATGCCGACGGTGAACATGGACCGCAGGATCCGCCGCACCATCTCCGACAGCCGCTCTTTGGTCAGCCGGCCTTCGGCGTACGCGGCGCGCAGCGGTTCGCCGAATGACTCCGCCTGCCACAGCAGCGCGTCGATCTGCGCCCCGGACTCCTGGTCCAACCCGTGCAGGGCGCACTCCCAACTCGGCGTCCCGCCCCAGTCGGACATCACCCAGCCCTGAAAGCCCCACGTGCCCTTGAGCACGTCGTTGATCAAGTAGCTGTTGCGGGCGGCGTACTCGCCGTTGATTTTGTTGTAGGCCGTCATCACCGCGCCGGGCTGAGCTCGCTCGATGGCCAATTCGAAAGCGAGCAAATCGGATTCACGATGCGCGTCGGGATCGATGACCGCGTCCAGCCAGTGCCGGTTGGTCTCGTTGCAGTTCAGCGTGTAGTGCTTGGTCGTCGAGATGACGCCCTGCTGCTGTATCCCGGAGACCGATTCGGCGGCCATGGTCGCCGTCAACAGCGGGTCCTCAGAGAGGTATTCGAAGTTGCGGCCGTTGCGGGGATCGCGGGCCAGATTCATGCCCCCGGCCAGCAGCACGTTCAGCCCACGGCTGCGCGCCTCGCGCCCGATGGCCTGTCCAGCGGCGCGGGCCAGCGCGGGGTGGAATGTGGCGGCCAACGCCAAGCCGGCCGGCAGCGCGGTGGCGGTGTCTGCGGGGCGGAAGCCGGGATTGGTCACCCCCAGGCTGGCATCGCTCATGCGCAGGGCCGGCACCCCCAGCCGCGGCACCCCCGGCACATACCCGGCGCTCATCGGAACGCCGTCGGGGATGCGCTCGTCGCGCAGCGGCCACATGTCGCCGGCGCCCATGACGCCGACCAGCAGCGAGAATCGTTCGTCGTCGGTCAGCTGCGCTTCGATCTCACGCGCTCGGACGTCGGCGTCTGCTTGCGCCTGCTGCTCACCGCACACCCTCTTTTGCGTACACGACCCGCAACACGTGGCCGAGTTCGGGGCCCATCACCACCTCGGCCAGCCTGCACATCGTCGTCACGAATTGTGGTCCGTGTGGGGGCGGTGTCTGGCACAGGTGGTGGGCGATCTCGTGCAACACCACCAACTCCCGCATCGCCCAGTCGGCGGTGTCTCGGTCGGGCACGGCGATGGTGCCTGCGCCGTCGCGGTTCTCGTAGTGCGCGGCGGTGGCCGCGCGCCGCGCCCGCACCCGCAGCGGCCCCACCGACGGCCAGTGTTCGCGCACGGCCGGCATCGCCAACACGTCGTCGACGTAGCGCTGCACCGAGGGGACCGAAGCGAAGCGGCCCTCGGGGGGCAGCGTCAACTGGGCGCCGAAGAAGTCGATCGACGGTGACCCGTGCTCGGCGGCCCGGTCGAAAAGCGTCCGCACGAAGTCCTCGGCGGCGTAAACCTTGGCGCGCTGGGCGTCTCTGGCCGGCCGACCCTGGGAGTCCGCCGGTGTCACCGGTGCAGCGCGCTCCGTGCCCCGGGGAGTTCCGGGCTGGCGCCCAGCCGCGCCCGTTTCCCGGCGCGGTCACCGGCGCGCCGCGCGGCCGAGGAATACCCGGCGGTAGCCCGGTTGGCCTGCCAGGTGCCCCGCGCCTTGGACGCGCTGCGGTAGTAGTCGCGCAGCTCCAGATCCTTGTCCCGCAGGGCGATCGCGGTGCCCGGCGCGCGGACCCGGTCCTTGGTGACCTCCTGGCGAGTCTGTTCGCGGGCTTCCGCCAGGCGCTGGCCGACGCGCGCGCCGAACGCCAGCTGGAAGTTGAGCCGGGCGGTGATCGTCGGGGTGGGCCGGTGCGCGCCGGAAGCCAGGTAGGCATCCGAGGCGCGGACCATCTGGACCACCAGGCTGGCGTACAAGGCATGCGTGGCGTCGATGTCTTCGGCGAACCCATAGGCGTAGACGAACGTCGAATTCGACGCCACATCGCAGCGCACGTCGTTGGCCGCCCCGATGAGCACGAACAATTGCACGTAGGTGCGGAGGCCGCGAGTGCCGGCATTGCCGATGGTGATGGTGCGTTGGGTGGGAGCCTGGGCGGGCGAACGGTTGGATGAGTGCGAACGCGCCACCGCCAGGTCGATGGACGCGGCCGTCGCCAAGCGCTGGGCGGCCGTCATGAACGCGTCCGCCTCGTGGGGGTTGTCGGTGCCCTCGGCCTGCCGCAACAGGGCCGCGATGCGTGCCAACATCTTGTCGTCGGTCATAGCGCCAAAACTACGGGAGCCCACCGACGGCGCGGCTAGAGCCGGTTGTCGATCCAGGTCACCACGTCGTCGAGGACGACGGCGCGCTCGGGCTCGTTGAAGACCTCGTGGTAGAGGCCCGGGTACTCCTTGAGTTCGACGTCGGCCGAGCCGACGCATTCGACCAGGCGGCGACTACCGCCGATCGGCACCAACCGGTCGTCGCTGCCGTGCACGACCAGCAGCGGCGCCGTCAGCGCCGGTGCGCGCCGGGGCATCGTCTCACCGACGTGGAGCAGCGCTCGTCCGATGCCGGTCGGGACCCGCCCGTGATAGACCATCGGGTCCGCGTTGTAGGCGTCCACCACCGCCCGGTCGCGGGAGATCGCGTCGACGTCGAGTTCCTGTACCGGCAGGCCGGGCACCACCACGCCCAGCACCTTGGCGGCCAACGCCATCACCGGGTTGACCAATTCCTGCGCGGCCACCGCCGGCGCCGACAACACCATCAGGTCGTAGTCGTCCGGGCGTTCGACTCCGTAGGCGAATACGATCGCGCCGCCCATGCTGTGGCCGAGCACGATGCACTTGGTCCCCGGGTGCTCGCGTTTGGCGATGCCGACCAGGGTGTCGAAGTCGGCGGTGTATTCGGTGATGTCGCGCACCACCACCCGCTTGCCACCCGAACGGCCGTGTCCCCGGTGGTCTAGCGCGTAGGTGACCAGGCCCGCCTCCCCGAACCGCTGCGCGACGTGGTCGTAGCGGCGGGCGTGCTCACCCAGACCGTGGGAAAGGACGAGTACCGCGCGCGGCTGGGCGGCCGGGGTCCAGACGTCATAGACGATGTCCACGCCGCCGAGACCGTCGAAACGCTTTTCAGCGCGGGAGGTAGTCATTACGGGCAGCGTAATGGCTCCTGGAGTTGTCGGCAGGTCTGCGTAGGCTGTTTCGCGTGACGGCGCTCACGGAAGATTTCGCGAATCCCTTCAACGAACGGGGAGACGAACGTGGTGGGGACTTCTCCACCCTGGCCGAGCCCTACCGGCGGGAACTGCTGGCGCACTGCTACCGGATGACCGGGTCGCTGCACGACGCGGAGGACTTGGTGCAGGAGACGTTGCTGCGGGCCTGGAAATCCTATGACCGGTTCGAAGGCAAGTCCTCGCTGCGGACCTGGCTGCATCGGATCGCCACCAACACCTGCCTAACCGCGCTGGAGGGTCGCCAACGCCGCCCGTTGCCCACCGGTCTGGGCTCGTCCAGTTCCGACCCGACGGCCGAGCTGGTCGAGCGCGCCGAGGTGCCCTGGCTGGAACCACTGCCGGACCTGACCGGCGATTCGGCCGACCCGTCGACGATTGTCGGGTCGCGGGAGTCGGTGCGGCTGGCGTTCGTGGCCGCGCTGCAACACCTTTCGCCGCGGCAGCGGGCGGTACTGCTCTTGCGCGACGTGCTGCAATGGCGTTCGGCCGAAGTGGCCGAGGCCATCGGCACCACCACCGTCGCGGTCAACAGCCTGCTGCAACGCGCCCGCGCCCAGCTCGAGGCCGTGCAGCCCAGCACCGACGACCGGCTGGATCCGCCGGACTCCCCCGAGGCGCAAGATCTGTTGGCCCGCTACATCGCGGCCTTCGAGAGTTACGACATCGACCGGTTGGTGGAGCTGTTCACCGCCGAGGCGATTTGGGAGATGCCCCCTTACACCGGCTGGTATCAGGGTGCGTCGAACATCGTCACGCTCATCCATCAGCAATGTCCGGCCGAGTCTCCCGGCGACATGCGGATGGTCCCGTTGGTCGCCAACGGCCAGCCCGCCGTGGCGATGTACATGCGCGACGGTGATCGCCACATTCCGTTCCAGCTGCACGTGCTCGACGTCAGCCAGGACCGGGTTTCGCACGTGGTGGCTTTCCTCGACGACAGCTTGTTCGCGAAGTTCGGACTGCCCAGCTCGCTGTGACTGGGTCCCTGAGCATCGCAATGGTTGCCGGCAAGCCGGCTCTGCTGTTGGGCGCGTATGACCTGGGCACGTTGGGGTATGTCGCGCAAGAGTTCTTCGTGTCCGGCACCGCCTCGTCGTTCACCCCGACGGACGCGCTACATCCCGACGGCCGGTGGGACGTAACCGCCAGCGACACAGCCGAATACACCACGCGGATGGTCGTGCTGACGCCGCAGCACGGGTGCAACGGAACGGTCCTGGTCGAGTGGCTCAATGTCAGCGGTGGCATCGACGCACCAGCGGTGTGGATGATGGCGCATCGCGAAATCGTGCGTGCCGGTTACATTTACGTCGCCGTATCGGCCCAACGGGTCGGCGTCGAAGGAGGCGCCAGCCTGCTGGCCGCGGACATGTCACTGAAGAGCCAAGACCCGACGCGTTACGCGAGTCTGCACCACCCGGGTGACGCCTTCAGCTACGACATCTTCTCTCAGATCGGCCAACTCCTCACCGGCCCCGACACCGTGCTGACGGATCTCGATATCAACCACGTTGTGGCCGTGGGTGAGTCGCAATCGGCGATGTTCCTCACCACGTATATCAACGCCGTGGACCCGCTCGCCGCGACCTACGACGGCTTTCTGGTGCACTCGCGCTTCGGCTCGGCGGCACCGTTGAACGGCGGCTCCATCTTCGACGAAGCGCGCATCGACGTGCCCGATGTGGTGCGGTTCCGGCCCGACCTGCGCGTCCCGGTCTTGACGGTCATCACCGAAACCGACCTGTTCGGCGGGGTTCGGCACGGCTATTACTTCGCCCGCCAGCCCGACACCGAGCGGCTGCGGGTCTGGGAGATCGCCGGTGCGGCGCACGCGGACAACTACACCATCCAGGTCGCGCCGATCGACACCGGCTCAGCGCCGATGGACGACATCGTCGCCGCCTACGCGCCAACCAGCACGTTGCTGGGACAACAGCTCGGCCACTACATCAACTTCGCGCCGCAACATCATTACGTCCTACAGGCGGGGCTTTCCGCGCTGCACAACTGGGTGCGCGAGGCCGTCGCGGCGCCCACCGGCCCGCGCCTGACGGTGCGCGAAACCGAATGGCCGCAACCGGAATCGGACGACTACGGCCTGGCGACGGGCGGCATCCGGACGCCGTGGGTGGACGTCCCGATCGCGCGCACGTCAGGGCTGGGCGGCCAAGGCAGCGTCATGTCGGCGATCTTCGGCTCCGGCGAGCCCTTCGATGACGCCACGCTGCGCCGTCGCTATCCTGGCGGCGCCGACCAGTACCTGGCCGAGTTCACCGCGGCGCTCGACACCGCCATCGGCTCCGGATTTGTGCTGGCTGCCGACCGGGACGAGATCCTCGCGCTGGCAGCGGCCACCTATCCGGACTAGAACAGCCGACTGTCCGGTGGCGGGCCCTCGACCGGCCGCACCAATCCCGCCCCGGTGACCAGCGGCAGATCCAGGGCCGACAGCAGTCCGGGCCGGGCCGCGCACACCGCCGGGATCGCGTTCACCATCCGGGACGCTCCCGCGATGCGCGCGCCCAAGTCGTGGTCGCGGTCGTCGGCCATCTCGAACTCGCAGCGCATCGTCGGCGAGCCCTCGATCTCCACGCGGTAACAACCGCGGCCGGACGCCAGGCCATATCCGAGGTCTTTGGGCTCGATACTGATGTGCGGTTGCGGCCAGTCCGGCGCGATGTCGTCGCGCATGCGAGTCACATGGTCGACCACCAACGTCGCCTTGTCTCCGACATAGCCGGTCAGCGTCGAGCGCATGGCGGCAATCGAGCCCGCAGCGATGTGCCCGGTCGGGGTGTCGAAGGACTCGGGCGCGGGCAGCCGTTCGTTGCTTTCCTCGACGTGGTCGAGTTTGATGCCCAGACCGGCGGCGAGCTGGTGCAGTACCGGTCCCCAGCCGAACGTGAACACCCCAGGCGTGGCCGCGAAGGCGGTGAACTCCGGCGGCTTGCCGAACCCGAGGATCTCGTACACGGCCGCAGGGTCGGGGTAGGTGGCGTAGTTGAAGATCTCGGTGACCCGCACCGACTCGATCACCCGGGACACCCCGGTGAGCACCAGCGGCAGCACATCGTTGGCGAATCCGGAGTCGATGCCGGTGGTGAAGAAGGACACCCCGCCATCCGCGGCGGCCTGCTGCAACGGTTCGGTGAAGGCCGAGTCGACCGCGTCCGGGTAGACCAGCGGCACCACCGAACACGACACCACGTTCTTGCCGGCCCGCAGGATCGACACCATGTCTTCGACCGCTTCGAGCGGGCGCAGATTGGCCGCCGCGGCATAGACGATCACCTCGGCGTCACCGGCGAGCATCGGGGCGGGGTCCTGCCTGGCGACCACTCCTACCGGGGCGATGCCACAGAGTTCTCCGGCGTCGCGGCCTGCTTTGGCATCGCTGTGGACGACCAGATCGACCAGCTCAAGCTGCGGATGGTCGATGACCCCGCGCAGCGCAATCAGGCCCATCGACCCTGGACCCCACACTCCCACCTTGATCACCATTGTCTCCTAATAATAGGATTAGCTAATTGACTATTTGGACGGATGGTAAGGAGGCGATTGTGGCGCCGTCAACCGCCAAGTCCCCGCCTACCGGCCGGGTGATGAATGTGCTCACTGCGCTGGCCGCCTCGCCGGAGGGTCGCACGTCGGCCGAACTGGCTCGGCTTTGTCAGATCAGCACGTCGACATGTGCGCTGGTGCTGGCCGAACTCGAGCGCGGCGGGTGGGTGGCGCGCCGCGACGACCGCCGTTACGGACTGGGCAGCGGCTTGTTCAGCCTGGTGCACGGCCTGCGCAAACAGTTCCCGTTGCTGGACCGTGGCCGGACGACGCTGACCTACCTGCACGAGTCGCTCGGCGCGGGTTGCTCGATGTCCAAGATCGGCACCCGGCAGTTGACCACCGTCGACGCGGTGGGTCATGGCACCGACGGGGAACATGCCGTCGGACAGCGCTTTCCGATCGACCCGCCGTTTGGGTTGGTCGCGATGGCGTGGCGGGACTCCGATTCCGTGCAGGAGTGGTTGCGCCGGGTGACGCCCAGGCTCGGCCGTACCGAAATCGAGGAGCACCAGCGGGTCCTCGCCGACATCCGCGCCCGCGGCTATGGCGCCTGGCGATTCGACGACACGCACAAATCACTGCACCATCGGCTGGCCGGCGTGCTGGCATCGCTGAAGCCGACCGCGCAGGTGAGCCGCCAACTGACCACCCTGATGACCATGGCGACCCTGGAGTCCGTCACCGATGTCATCGAAACAGACTTGCCCACAACGGAGTTCGTCGTGTTGCCGATCTTCGGGCCGACGGGACAACCGGAGTACCAGATCGAGATCCATCTGGGCGGTGCGGTCGAGGTGAGCCTGTCCGAACTCGACGCTGTGCTGCGCCACGCCCAGGAGCTGCTCACCCCATTACCCTGAGACCATGGCTGCCACCGCGGACATTCGCCGATCCGAAGACCGCGCCGTCACCACGACATCCTGGCTGAAATCGAGGCATTCGTTCTCCTTCGGCGACCACTACGACCCGCAGAACACTCACCACGGTGTGCTCCTGGTCAACAACGACGACATCGTCGAACCCGGCGCTGGCTTCGACAGTCATCCGCACCGAGACATGGAGATCGTCACCTGGGTGCTGCAAGGGGCGTTGCGACACCAGGATTCGACCGGCAACCGCGGAGTGATCTATCCCGGTTTGGCGCAACGGATGTCGGCCGGTAGCGGCATCCTGCACTCGGAAATGAACGATTCCGCTTCCGAGCCGGTGCATTTCGTGCAGATGTGGGTGATGCCCGACACAAGCGGTCTGAGTCCCAGTTACCAGCAGCACGAGATTCCGGACACAATTTTGACGGACCGCCTGACTCCGATCGCCTCCGGGATACCCGGGCACGATGCCGCCATCTCGCTGCACAACCGCGGCGCCGCCTTACATGTCGCCCGGCTGTCGTCCAGGGCGGTCGTCGACCTACCCACCGCTTCCTACCTGCACTTATTCGTTGCGCGCGGCCAAGTCACGGTGGACGGCGTCGGGGCACTGGGGCCGGGAGACGCCGTGCGGTTCACCGACGCCGACGCACCGAGAGTGCGCGCGGCGCAGGGCGCCGAAGTACTGGTGTGGGAGATGCGTCAGAAATTGGGCGGCTGATCGACATTAGAGTGGGCTCGACGAACAGGAGCCCAGATGTCTCAAAAACAGCCTCGGCACGCGGCGCCCAAACCGAATAGGAGTACTAAAGCGCTTCGCACGGTGCGGTTCTGGGTGGCACCGATTGTGATCACGCTGGCGCTGATGTCGGCGCTGTCGGCGCTGTACCTGGGCGGCATCCTGAACCCCACCACCAATTTGCAGCATTTCCCGATTGCCATGGTCAACCAGGATGCCGGTCCGGCGGGCAAGCAGATCGCCGACGGCGTGGTCGCCGGGTTGGACAAGAACAAGTTCGACGTCCGCGTGGTGTCCAACGACGAGGCGAAACGACTGATGGATCGCGCTCAGGTCTACGGGTCGGTGCTCATTCCGCCGGGCTTCTCGTCAAAGATGCGCGAATTCGGCGCCAGCGCGGTCACCAGCGAACGCGCGGACCGGCCCACGATCACCATCTCGACCAATCCGCGGGCCGGCACGCTGGGCTCGAGCATCGCCGGGCAGACCCTGACCCAGGCCATGGCCGTGGTGAACAACAAAGCGGGAGAACAGCTTTCCGCCAGCGTCGCCGCGCAGACCGGGGGTGCTCCACTGGCCGGCGCTGCGGTGCTGGGGTTGTCGAGTCCCATCGACGTCAAGTCGGTGGTCTACAACCCGCTGCCCAATGGCACCGGGAACGGACTCTCGGCCTTCTACTACGCGCTGTTGCTGCTGCTGGCCGGATTCACCGGCAGCATCGTGGTGAGCACCCTGGTCGATTCCATGCTGGGCTACGTGCCCGCGGAGTACGGACCGGTCTACCGGTTCGCCGAACAGGTGAACATCTCGCGCTTTCGCACCCTGTTGGTCAAATGGGGGCTGATGGTGCTGTTGGCGTTGCTGACGTCGGCCGTCTACATGGCGATCGCGCACGGGCTGGGCATGCCCATTCCGCTGGGCTGGCAGCTATGGCTGTTCGGGGTATTCGCGATCAGCGCCGTCGGCATCACCTCGAGCTCGCTGCTTTCGGTGCTGGGCTCGATGGGTTTGCTGGTCAGCATGCTGGTGTTCGTGATCCTCGGGTTGCCGTCGGCCGGCGCCACGGTGCCACTGGAAGCGGTGCCACCCATCTTCCGCTGGCTGGCCGAATTCGAGCCGATGCACCAGGTGTTCCTGGGCGTGCGCTCGCTGCTGTATCTCAACGGCCACGCCGACGCCGGTCTGTCGCAGGCACTGATCCTGACCGCGATCGGAACGATCATCGGGTTGCTGCTCGGCGGCATTATCACAAATCTGTACGACCGCAAGGGTTTTCACCGCATCCCCGGCGCGGTGGAGCTGGCCATCGCCCAAGAGCATCAAGCCCAGCACCAAGCCGCCCAGGCCAAGCAAGCCGCGCGGCAGAACGCCGCCGACGCTCAGGCCGAACCCGCTGCTGAACCGGAAACCGAAACCTCAAGCGAGCAAACGTAGTTCCCACGCTGCAATACCGTCACAACCCTGTTACTTAAGTTGACAGTGTTACTGATGTGACTAATTCTGGGAGGGTCGCCACCCATCCCGGAAAGGTCTGTCGTGCTGTCACCCTTTGCCAGCGTCGCCACCCTGGCGCGCCGGCTGACCGTCGGGGTGGCGTTGCTGGCCGCCTGCGTGACGGTCGGCGGCACGCTGGGGCAGCCGGTGGCACGGGCGGCCGACGGCCGCGAGATGCTCGAGCAGGCCATCACCACCACCAAGGGGTCCTACCTCGTCTACAACTTCGGCCCCGGTCATCCCACTCCGCTGCTCAACGGCGGTGGCAGCTGGTATGAGATGACCAACGGCGGCCACCTGATGGTCATCAAGAACGCCTCGCAACGGCTGCAGCCGCACCTGTTGGTCGACACCCACACCGGCGACCAGGCCCGCTGCGAGAACAACCCGGGAGCCCGCACCGGCGAGGGACTGATGCAGGCATCCGAGATCTATCAGCCGCTGCAGGCCTGGCAACGGATGGGACAACCCACCATCGCGATCAACGCCAACTTCTTCGACGTGCGCGGGCAAAAGGGCGGCACGTGGCGCAGCACCGGTTGCAGCTCACCGTTGGGCGCCTTTGTGGACAACACGCACGGCCAGGGCCGGGCGAATCAGGCGGTCACCGGCACCGTCGCCTACGCCGGCAAGCAGGGCCTGTCCGGTGGGGGCGAGAGTTGGAGTTCGCTGAGCACGATGATCCTCCCGGCCGGTGGCGCGCCATACGTGTTGCGCGCCAAGGGCCCGCAGGACTATGACGTCGCCACCCCGGTGATCCAGGACCTGATCAACAAGGACGCCAGGTTCGTCGCCGTGTCCGGCATCGGCCTCCTGTCGCCCGGGAACACCGGACAACTGCATGACGGCGGCCCCAGCGCGGCGCGTACCGCCCTGGCCTACGTCAAGCAGCGCGACGAGATGTACATCTTCGAGGGCGGCAGCTACACCCCGGACAACATCCAGGACCTGTTCCGCGGGTTGGGCAGCGACACCGCGGTGCTACTCGACGGCGGCGGATCTTCGGCGATCGTGTTGCGCCGTGACACCGGCGGCATGTGGGCGGGCGCCGGTTCACCCAAGGGCTCGTGCGACACCCGGCAGGTGCTCTGCGACTCCCACGAGCGCGGCCTGCCCAGCTGGCTCGCCTTCAACTGACTCAAACATCAACGCGCGCAGCGCCTTCCGGCGCGGCCGGACCGAACCGAAAGATCAGCATGCTGGTTGCGACGACCAGGGCGGCCAAGGCCAGCACCGGCGCCACCGCGACCCGGGTGATCGTGGCACCGACGACCGCTCCGGCACACATGGTCACCACCACGCTGTAGCGCAGCTTCTCCCGTTGGCCGGTGCCCCCGGCCAGCCGGCTGTCGACTCCCAGCCCGACGATGGTCGAGGTCAGCACCGTGGTGGTGAGTTCCTGGATGCCGAATTGACGTGCGGTGGAGTGCTGCAGACCGTAGGCGATGGCCATCCCGCCGATCAGGATGAGCTTGGTGTTGTCGTGGTAATGCAGGACGCCGGCGCCGGCCAGGATGGACAAAGTCACCAGCGCCGACACCTCCGTGGCCAGCGCGGTGGTGAGCCAGCGCCGGGTGTGCGCGGCGTAGCGGCGGACCAGTCGTCCGCCCAGGATGGTGCCGGTGACGAAGGTTGGAAAGGCGACCACGGCGGCGGTCAGGTCGATGGTGGTCTTGGGCGCGAACCAGAAACCCAGGAAGATCACGTTCCCGGTCATGTTGGCCACGAAAACATGGCCGAGGACCAGCACGCTGATCGCGTCGGCCAATCCAGTGGAAAAGGTCAGCAACAACAGGGCTGTGACGGTTAACCGCTCGGTGATCGGCGATGCGACGGCCATGCGCGCGGGCGTGACCGGGGCTACGGGTGCGGTGTCAGGTCAAGCGAGGTGATCGTGGTCATCCGGGTGACCAGCCAGCGGGCCCCGTCGCGTTTCATGAACAACCGGTAGGACAGGTACTTCAGTGACGGGATGTTCTTGGTCAGGGGGCTGGTGGAAGTGGTGTTGGTGTAGACCATGACCACCGCCGTGGGGTCCTCGAGCGTCTCCACCGCGACGCCCGTCACCACGGTGCTGTTGGTGACCTTGGCCTGCTTGTTGGGAGCGACGATGGCGTCGACAAACTTGCGGTATTGGGCGCCGAAGTCACCGCTGAGGTAGGTTGCCGCGCGGTCGGCGAGATTGTCCATGTTCTCCGGGGTGTAGGTCCACAGGGCGGTGATGGCGTCGGCGGCCGTGCGCGCCACCTTCAGCTTGGTGGCGGCGACGGCACGATCGGTCAGATATGGCTGTACCGCCCAGCCGGCGAAGCCCGCCGACCCCACGAACAACACAGCGGCCAACGCGGCAAGGGCCGCCACCCAATTGCGCTTCCTGCGCCGTCGAGCGGGCTTGTCGGTTCCAGCGCCGGTATCGGAATCGGCTTGCGCCGCTTCGCTTTCCGCGGTGTCCGTCGCGGAGGTAGCGGCCTCGTCGCCCTCGGTCGCTTGGGTGTCTTCGGTTTGCGCGGTCTCGACCTTGGATTGGTCGTCGGCGGCGGTCTCTTTCAGATCACCTGCAGCAAGTTGCTGATCTTCCACTGGTTCCCTTCCTGGGTAGCGGTTGCCGTCCAGCGATTGGTATTGGTGAAAACCTGTTTCTCGTCCGGAGACTTCGACGTCACCTGCGTTGCGACCAACACGTTGACGCTGCCGTCGTCGTTCCAGCGCTCGACCCCGGCGTCCAAGACTGTGCCGGTGGCCGGTTCGGCCCGGGCGACCTGCAGCAGGATCGCGTTCTCCTGCTCCTGATAGTGCTGGGCGAAGTCCCCGGTGGCTTGCGCCAAGACGCGCGACACGTAGTCGTTGGCGTGGAACGGGTCGATCGAGGTGAACCCGGTCATGAACCAGGACACGTAGTCGAGCACCTGGCGGTCTCGACTGGCGGCACGCTCCCGCCCTTGATGCGCGATCAGCATCAGGGTCGAAACGGTGATCGCCGCGACCATCACCACCGCGGCGCCCGCGGTGATGAGCGGCAACACCCACCGGCGTGGCGGCACCGGCTGCTCGACCAGCAGCGTTTGCTCGCCCGGAGTGAATTTGCGGCGGGGACTCATCTGTCCTCTCCCGGGGGCCTCGGCTTGGTGATCACCGTCAGGTCGTCGACGCGCCAGCGGTCGTCGGCGCCTTTGGCGAACGTCACCCGGACGGTGGCGCTGATGTAGCGTTCGTCGGGCGCCACGCCCCGGCGGCCCTGCAGGAACAGCAGCATCGTGGCGCGGTCCGGGCTAGCCGATTGGATGGAGCCGCTGCGCGGCCAGTATTCGTTGATGACGGGGTGGCCGCCCTTTTCCACGGCGTCCTGCTGCGCGGCGAGTTGGCCTCGGTACCGGTCAGTGGCCAGTCCTCGCGCCCGCGCGAAGTCGTCATGCAAGGTGGCGGGGTCGTAGGTCAGCATCTGCGCGACCATCTTCGGCCCTTCGTTGGTGATCTCGGCGCGGGTCTGGTCGGTCGCTTGATCGCGGGAGTACACCACGCCGTAGCTGATGGCGGCACCGGCCAGGCACGCCCCGGCGGTGAGCAGGGCGGCCGTCGCCGCCCACCGCCGGACGTCGGCTGGCCGCTCCTCGGGGTCGACGCGGCGGACCTCGGTGCGCGCCAGCATGTCCGCGAAGGTGCGGTTACGCGAGTCCCACAGCGGCCACACCCAACCGATCAAGGCTGCCGCGGTGTCCAGCAGGTGCGCGAGGTCCCGCAGCAGCAACCGCCACGGGTCGGCGGGTTCGCCGTCGGCCGTCACGACGGTGATGCCGAACAGGCCGCGGCCCACGCTGCACCCGAGGACCGTCGGTAGCAAGACGCGGTTGACCGACATCAGCAGGATGAAGACCCCGATGACGACGATGCACACCCACCACCACGCGCCCCGCGCCGGCACGGTGAACGAGACCAGCGCCATGTTCGCCACCACGGCGCTGCCGAACAGGACGTCGACGGCGAAGGCGCCGACGCGCCGATGCCACGACGCCAAGCGGTGCTCCGGTGACTCTAAGACGGCGGCCGTGCTGTGGGGCTGGTCAACCACCACCGTCACTTCGTCACCTGGTCGAGTTTGGAAATCTTGTACTGGCCCTCGGTGGGCGACATCCGGACCCGCAGCCGGTAACCGGTCTCGTTCTGAGAGTCGTTGTTGGCCACCTTGACCCGCAACGCGACCAGCACGTCGACCGAACCGTCGGGGTTGTCGCGCTCGACCGCGCCCCGCATGTCCGAGACCTGCACATGGACGTTGGCGGCCTGATAGGCCTGCACCACCATGCTGGTGTAGAGGAGGGCTTGGGACCGGAACGCGTCGGTGCCGCAGTCGATGATCTTTTGCTCGGCGGCGTTCATCGCGGTGGTGTCGGGCGCCTGGGTGGCCGCGACGCAATCGACGGCCGCCTTCAGCGCGGCCGCCTCGTTGCGCGCGGTGGCCTGGCGTTCCTGGTTGTACCGCAGCGCGAAATAGGCGCCCGCGCCCAAGCCGCCGGCCATCAGAACGAGCACGACGGCGATGGCGGCAAACCACTTGCGGCCCAGGCGCGACGGACCGCGCTCGGCGGTCGCGGCTTCGGGCTCCGAGTCTTCCTGCACCGCGGCGGCAGAGTCGGTCTCCGCCGACTCGTCGGTCGCCGGAGTGCTCTGTTGGGCGTCGGTTTCGGCTTCCGGCTGGTCCGGGGCCGTGGGGGTGGTGCGAGACGAATCGTCCGCGTCGGTGGGGTTCAGCCGGCTGGTGCCAGCATCTCCTTCCATCCGTCGTCTCCTGTTCTGGTTGAGTTTTCGACGGAGTACTTCACCCCGTCGGGCCCTACCAGCTCACCGCTCTGAGGACTATAGACCGCCGTGGGAGGCCCGCCGGGAGTGTAGACACACGGGTTGGGCTGCTGTCCGTTGCACTGCACGGTACCCGATCCGGGCCGGCTCAAGGGGTCACTGGTTGGTGGGGGTGTCCCCGGCACTCGGTCGGCCGGAGCCGGGTTCAGGCCGGTATTGACCGACGGCGCCGGGATCACCTGACCCGGTTTCACCGGTTGGTCACACCGGGCGGCGGGTGCCGGGCACGTCAGCAGCTGGTTGGGGTCACCGAACCAGGGGTTGGTGCCCGCGGGTTCGTACGGTCTGGGGTCGCGGCACTCCCGGGGCGTGGCGGCGCGCTTTCCGGGCACGTCGACGCAGGGAATGTTGCGCGACCCGCGCACACTGTTGGCCGGCGTGTCCATCGGGATCTTGCAGTAGGTGCCGTTCGGCAACGGCGCCATGTTGGTGTCGGCCGGCGAGCGCCACTCGGAAGCCGGGATGAAACCGGTCAGACACGGGGGCGGCTGGTTGATGGACAACCCGAGGTCCAGCGCGGCTTGGTTGGGGAACGGCGCGGCGACCGTCTCGGCGATCGACGCGCCCTGCGGCAGGAACACCAGCAACTGTTCAAAGCCGGTGTGGTAGCGCTTGAGCAGGTCGAACACGACTTCCAGGTTCGCCAACGTCTGCGGCAGCGAGTCACGGACATCGCTGAACACTTCGTTGACTTGATCGGCCGTCGGCGCCGCTTGACGCAGGATGCTGCGCACATTCTGGTCGCGGTCCGCCGCCTGTGCCGCCAAGCGGTTCAGGTTGCGCGCCCAACGCTCGATCGCAGCGCCGGACTCGACTTGGCTGTCCAGGATCGGCCCGGAGTGCTGGATGATGTCGTTGATGTCGCGGATGTTGGTGTTGAAGTCCCCGACGATCGCCTGAGTCGAGTCGACCAGACGTTGCAGCGCCGGACCCAATCCGCCGACCGCCTGCGCGGTCTCGTCGAGCAGGGTGCTGATCTTCTCCTTCGGCAGCACGGCGAGCCCGCGGTTGGCGGTATCCAGCGCCGGTCCGATCTCACTGGGCACGGTGCCCTTCGTGATGGTTTGGCCGGAGGCGAAGTACTTGCCCGGGTTGCCCGAGGACACCAGGTCCAGGTACTGCTCACCGACCGCCGACACCGAGTGCACGTTGGCCACGGCGTCGATCGGGATCTTGTAGCGGCTGTCGATGCTCAGCGCCGCCTCGGCGCCGCGTTCGGTCGGCTCGACCGAGGTGACCTTGCCGATCGTGATGCCGCGGTAGGTGACGTTGGCCGTCGGGTACAGACCACCGGAGGCAGGCAGTTCGGCCTTGAGGTCGTAGCGCCCGATGCCGACCAGGGTAGGGATCTGCAGGTAGTACACGCCCAGCACGCTGAGCACGACGACCGTCAGGGCGCCGAACAGGATCAGCTGGCGCTTGATGAACTGACTCAGCATTGCCTATCAGCCCTTTCGACCAGCGGACCGCCGGGTGCGTCATTCGGGTTCGGCGTGTACCGCACGTCCGGGATCATCGTTTCGGGGTCGCGGCCGAACGACTGCTCGAGTGCCCGCAGCGCGCCCGACAGGCCGGTTCCGGTGAGGAACGCGTTGTCGACGGAACTGTAGGTGACGTCCAGCGTGATGGAAATGTTGATGTAGTCACCACGGAACAGTTTGGGCACGGTGTCGATGTCGAACGGCTGGGTGAGGATCAGCTTGAGGGCGCCGATCAGGAACGGCGAGCCCTTACCGAGTTCCCGCAACGGGCACTGCAGCGCTTCGAGGTCGGTGTGCAGCGGGCCGCGGGCTTCCCCGAGGTACTGAGCGGTGACCTTGCTGGCCTGACCCAACGAGTCGATCGCGTTGATCAGCAGGTTCTTGGTGTCGGCGAAGTGCTTGATCACCGGTGGCAGGTCGGTGAGCGCCCGCTCCAGGACATCCGACCGGTTACCCACGTAAGCCAGCAACCGATTGGTCGAGTCGATGGCATGGGTGATGTCGTCGCGTTGCTGGTTGAGCTGGTTGGTGAAGGTGTCCAGCTTGCCGAGGAAGGCCCGGATCTGCTCGCCCCGCCCGTTGACGATGTTGAAGATCTCGTTCTGCAGCACTTCGAGGTTCGGGATGCCGCCGCCCCGCAGGATCATGGCCAGGCTGGCCAGCGTCTGCTCGGTGGTGGGATACACCGACGAGTTCTTCAGCGGGATGACGTCACCGTTTCTGAGCAGCTCGCGCGATGGGTTGGGCGGGGACAGCAACTCCACATGCTGCGAACCCAGCAAACTCGTCTGGCCGATCTTGGCCAGCGCGTTCTTGGGCAGCTTGACGTTGCTGGTCAGACCCAGCGTCAAGGTGGCCACCCAGTTCTTCAACTCGATCTTGCGGATCGAGCCGACTTCCACATCGGCGACCATGACCTTGCTGTTGCCGTTGATCGCCAGGGTGTCGGGCACCTGCGCGTACACGACATACGAGCCCGACCCGCTGCCCGGCGCGCCCGGAATGGGCACCTGCGAAATGCCCTTCCAGCCACACGAACTCAGCGTCACGGCGGCAATCAGCAGCACCATGGCCTGCCAGGCGCGATGGCGAAGCTTGCCGATCACAGTCACTGACCTCCTACCTCAGCGGGTAGCGGGGCGCCCACCGGAGCGGGCCCCGGCGGCGACAGCACGGGAGCGGGCGTGGGAGCGACCGGCCCCGGAGCCACGTTCGGTCCTGGCGGCGGCGGCTGGATGGGCACCGGAGCGTTCAGGCCGACCGGCGGCAGCACCGGGTTCTCGTCGTAGGCGTTCGGCGGCCCCGGCGGGGTCTGCAGGTTGGACTGGACGGGCGGAATGTTGGGCCCACCCATCAACTCAGCTAACGACTCCGGAGTCATCAGGCCGGCGGTGATCGGCCCCACCTGCACGCCTTGCATGCCCGGTGCGGTGATCCAGCCCTGTTGGGTGTTGCGGTGCGAGGTCGGGGTGTCGGGTACCCAGATGCCCGGCACGGTCGTGTCCTTGTAACCGTTGGGCGGCTGCAGCCGCGGTTCGGAATACGCGACTTCCTTCGGCAACACCTCGGCGGTGCTGAACAAGTTCAGACCGAACGGCAGGTAGTTGAACTTGATCGCATCCAGGATCGGCGCCAGGTATTGCGCACACAGTTCGGCCGACTCCTGGTATCCGCGACGGCTGGCGGCCTGCACCGAGCTGCAGATGAACTGCATCGGGTTGGCGAAGTTGACGATCGACGGAATCGCGACCACCGATCCGTGCGACGGGTGATAGATCTGGTTGATGTTGGCTGCGGCGGTCGGCAACACGTGCAGCGCTGTTTCCAGACCGTTGAGCGGATCGGGTTGCAGCAGCGTGTTCGTCACGGTGGCCAGGTTGTTGACGTCGGTCGTCAGCACCTGACGGTTCTTCTCCAGGAACGGGCGCACGGTGGACAGCAGCGAATCGAACTGCTGCAGGGCGTTGGACAGGTCGGTGTCCGAGTGCGCCAACCGGGTGGTGACCGACGCCAGGTTCTGGTTCAGCGCGACGAACTGCCGATCGTCCTGGTGCAGCGCGTTGACGAACAACGCCAGACTGCGCACCACCGCGAAGAAGTCACCCCGGCCCTCGTTCAACGCCGTCAACGCCTGCGAGAGGTTGTTCAGCGTCGTGTTGAACTGCTTGCCCTTGCCTTCCAAGCCGTTGGCGAAGGACTCGATCGCCTCACCGAACGGGCCGGTCGGCTGCTCGGGCGTGGGACCCAGCTTGGAGATGATGTTGGTGATGCTGTTGCGCAACTCATCCCACTCGACGGGCACCTGCGTGCGCTCGATCGGGATTACCGCGTTGTTGCCCAGCGTCGGGCCGCCCTTGTACGGCGGCTCGAGCTGGATGGCGCGGGAGGCGACCAGGGTCGGGTTGAGGATGACGGCGGACGCGTTGGCGGGGACCTTGTAGCTGTTCTCGTAGTGGAAGGTCACCTTCATCTTGTCGCCGGCCGGCTCGATCTTGTCGATCGTGCCGACCTGCAAGCCCATGATCTGGACCTTGTCCCCGGCGTAGAGCGCGTTGGCTTCCGGGAAGTAGGCGGTCACCGAGTTGGTGGTGAGCTTTTCGAACAGCTTCCAGCCGACGAAGGCCGCGACCAAGGCCAGCACCACCAGCAGCGACCCGATGATGATGGTCGCCCGCGACAGCGGCGGCAGCTTGAGGTTGCGGATGTCAAAGGCAGTACTCAATTCTGGCTACCTCCGTCCGCGCCACTACCGCCGGTTCCGCCCGGATTGATGAAAGGAGCCGGCAGGTTCGGCCCTGGCCCCGGTGGCGCCGGCGGACCCGGCGGCAACGCAGGTGCGAAGGTCGACGGCGGCGGCGTCGGGCCCGCGGGTCCCAAGTGCTCGGTGCGCGCACCGGGCGGTGCGTTCGGCGGCAGCGGCACCGGCGTACCCGGGACGTCCGGCGGCGGATCCCCGGGGCGGCCGGCGATCGGGATGCCCGGTGTGGGCGGCAGCCCGTTCGGGTTCGGCGGCGAGCTGAGCACGTCGAACGGCGCCGGGAAGCCGGGCCCACCGAACGGACCCACGCTCAGACCCTGGCAGGGCAACGGGTTGTCGGGGCGAGGCAACCCGTCGATCGGCGGCGTGTACGAGCACGGTGAGCCGGGCGGGACGGCCGGCAGCGGGTGCTCGGGGGTTCCCTCGAGTACCGGCGGGGCGGGCGGCGGTGCGCCGTTGGGGAACCGAGTCCCGTTGGGGTCGGGGAAACGGAACGCCGGCAACCCGGCGCTGCGCCAGAAGTCTTCGGGGTCCAGACCGCGCTTCTTGAACGCGGCGTCGATGAAGGGTTGGACGATCTGCCCCGGCAGCAGGTTGTGCAGCACCACTTTGAAGAACGGGCCGGAACCGATGGCCTCGTTCAACGACGGCAAGAACGTCCCCACCTCGACCAAGCCCTTGGCCACATCGTCCTTGCGCTCAACCAGGATGTCGCTGAGCTGATGCAACTGCTCCAGGACGTGATTGAGGTTGGGGTTGTCGTTGATCAGCCCCGACACCTGCTGGGAGAACGCCGAGACGTTGCTCAGCAACGCGTCGATGGCGCGGCCGCGTTCGTCGAGCGCGGCCAGCAGCGTATTGGCGTTGACCAGGAGCCGGTCCACTTGCTCGCTGCGGTCACCGAGCACGCTGGCCACTTGGTTGGCCTGGGCCAGCAGGTGCTTGACCTCTTCGTCGCGCTTGCCGATCGTGTCGGAGAACCGGGCCACCCCGTCCAACGCCGAACTCAAGTGCGGATAGGTCTGGTCGATGGTCTGCGACAGCACATGCAGCGACTGCTTGACGGTGTCGATGTTCCAGCCGGAGGCGGCTTTGGTCACGTCGAAGAACGCGTCGTAGATCTGGTAGGGCGTGGTGCTCTGGCCGATCGGCAGCATCCCGTTCGGCCGCAGCGGCTGGTTGCCGCGAGCGTCGATTTCCAGCACCTTCTTGCCCAGGATGGTGTCGGTCCGGATGTTCAACCGACTGTCGGTGCCGATGGAATAGGTACCGATGTTGAACTTGACTTGGATGTGGTCGCCATCGATCTTCATCGCTTCGACCTTGCCGACGTCCACTCCGGCAATGCGCACCTTGTCGCCCTTGTTGAGTCCGCCGGTGTCGGTGAACTGACCGTAGTAGCTCGGCTTGGCCATCAACATCGGCACACTGGTGAAGCTCTGGCCCACGCCGATGACCAGCACCGTGACCACGATGCCCATGAGGCCGATGCGAAGTCTGTTGGGCGGTTCCAGCGTTCTCATTGCGGCGTGCACCTACCTGTCGGCTGGTTGAAGAGCCGGACCGTTCGCACCGGCCCACCGGCCTGCAAGCCATTGATCTTCAGCAGGATGTCGCATTGGTAGAAGTTGACGAAGTCGCCGTAAGAGCCGATGCCGCGGCCGATCATGTTCAACGCGGTAGGCACCTTGCGGAGGTAGTCGTTGAGTTGGTCGCGCTGGTCCAGCAGCGGCTGCTGAATGGTGTCGAGGTTGTTGATGGCCTTGTGCAACAGGGCGCGGTTCTCCGACAGCAGGTCAGCGATCGTGCCGGTGGCATTGCTGATGTTCGCCGTTCCGGCAGCCAGCGGGTCGGCGTGGTCCTTCAACCCGGTGATCAGCACCTCGAGGTTGTTGATGGTCTGATCGAAATCCTTGCGGTGCCGGACGGTGGTGTCCAGCACGATGTTCAGGTTCTTGATCACCTCGCCGATCGCCTGGTCACGTTCTGCCAGTCGCGACGTCAACTGGGCGGTCTGGTCCAGGATGTTGTTGATGGTGCCGCCCTGTCCCTGGAACACGGTGATGATCACCGAGGTGATGGCGTTGACCTTGTCCGGGTCCAGCGCCCGGAACAGCGGCTTGAAACCACCGATCAGCGCGTCGAGGTCCAGGGCCGGCGACGTGCGGGCCGCGGGAATGAATCCACCGGGCGGCAGTACGCGGTCGGCACCTTCGCCTTCGCCCCGCTTGAGCTCCAGGTACCGGTTGCCGATCAGGTCGAGGTAGCGGATCTGCGCGGTGGTCGATTGATACAGCGGCACACCCCGGTCGACGTTGAATTTCACCTGCGCCCGCTTGCCACCGGCGACCAGCTTGATGTCACTGACCTTGCCGACCTCCACCCCAGAGGCGCGGACGAACTGGCCCTGGCGCAAGCCGCTGACGTTGTTGAATTCGGCGGTGTAGCTGTTGGTACGGTCGAAGCGCATCTGGCCGAACACCACGATGATCATCACGGTGAACAGCAGCAGCACTACAGAGATAATGCCGAGTTTGACGATGGTGCCGGTGATTTTCATGGGTTGATCGTGTTATCCCCTACCTGACGGCCCCACACATACTCGATCGCGTAGGGCGAACCGGTGTCGAGGTGGTTGTACGGGGCGATGCTGTTGCCGCTGTCCATCACCAGCTCGGGCGCGGGCCACAGGTCGTGGGTGATGTGCTGCCAGCATCCGGGTGCGCCCCCGGGGCCACCGCGAGCATTAACCCGGGGCAGGTTGTCCGGGTAGACGTAGGGGTTGGGCGCCCCACCGATCAGCCCGGCGAGGGAGCCGACCTGCGTCGCCAGGGCGGCGACCAGCGACACCGGGTTCAACAGCAGACCCAGACCGGAGAGCACCTTGGTGTCGGCGTTCAGCGAGTAGCCGTTGCCGCCGAGGAAGGACGCGGCCTTGGGCTCGATGTCGTGGTAGTTGCGCAGCGTGCAGAAGATCGCCGGGCTGTAGGTGTCCAGCAGCTGGGCGCTGGGCACCAGGTCGGCGGCGCCGCGGGCCAAGTACGGTCCGCCGCGGCCGATGACATCGGCGGCGGTGTTGCCGAACCCGGCCGCCGACAGCAGCGCGGCGTCGAGGTCCTTCTGCTGCTGGTTGATGGTCTTCGCGGTGACCGAGGCGCTGTTCAGGAATTCCAACAAGTCGGGCGCGGCGTTGGCATACGTGTCGCCCAGCGCCGCCAGCTGCTGGATGTCCCGTCGCGCCTGCGGCATCTGCGGGTTGACGTCGTCGAGGATCGCGTTGGCGTTGATGATCGACTGACCCAACTTGTCACCCAATCCGGACAGCGATTGCGCCGCCGCGCTCAGGGTCAGGTTCAGCTTGACCGGGTCCACCTTCTCCGCGATGGAGGTGATGGTCTGGAACAGCGTATTGATCTCCGTCGTGACGGTTCTGGCGTCGATCTCGGATTTCGGGTTCAGCCGGCCCTTGGCGGTGATGTTGCCGTTCGCGTCCTTGGGGGTGGTCAACGAGACGTACTTGCCGCCGAAGACCGTGGTCGCCTTGATGTCGGCGTTGACGTTGGCCGGGATCAGCTGCAGGTACTTCGGGTAGACCTCGAGGGTGAACTTGGCCGCCGGCTTGCCGTCGCGAACGATCTCGGAGATGTCGCCGACCCGGCCGATCTCCACGCCGTTGTAGGTGACCTTCGAGCCTGGGTCCATGACCAGACCGGCCCGCGACGACACCATCGTCAGTTTGGTCTTGGCCGTGAAGTCGCCGCGAAATTGGCCGTAGACCAGGGCCATGATCACGAAGAACAGGATGATCAGGCCCAATCCCGCCAACTTGTACGGCGGGTTGTGCATCTTGTTTTGCTTGAGCTTCGGTCCGGTCATGGCGCCTACACCGTCAATGCGAAGTTGGGATTGACCCCGTATAGGGCCAAAGCGGCACACAGCACGACGATCTGCACCGAGACCAGCGACATTCGCATCGAGCGACCGACGGCCTCGCCCACGCCGACCGGCCCGCCGCCGGCGTTGTACCCGTAGTAGCAGTGGGTGATCATGACGATCGCCGCGATCATGATCGCTTCCAGGAATGACCAGAAGACGTCCTCCGGGCGCAGGAACGTCCGGAAGTAGTGCTCGTAGGTTCCGTGCGATTGCCCGTACAGCGCGGTCGTGACGATCTGCGGCGACAGGAACGACATGATCATTGCCAGTGCGTAGAGCGGAATGATCACCACCAGCCCGGCGATGATGCGGGTGGAGGTCAGGTAGGAGACCGACTTGATGCCCATCACTTCCAGGGCGTCGATCTCCTCGGCGATGCGCATAGAGCCCAGTTCGGCGGTGGCCCCGGCGCCCACCGTGGCCGCCAACGCGATACCGGTGACGACCGGTCCGGCGATGCGCACGTTGATCAGTGCGGAGAAGAACCCGGTGAACGCCTCGACACCGATGTTGCCCAGCGAGGCGAAGCCCTGAATGGCCACCAGTGAGCTGCCGGACAGGGTCACGAAGCCGACGATGGCGGCGGTGCCGCCCACGACGGCCATCGCGCCGGTGCCCATGCCGATCTGCGCGATCAGCCGCAGCGTCTCTTTGCGGTAGTGACTAATGGCGTGCGGGATCTGCCCGATGGCGGTGACGGTGAACCACGCGAGGTGACCGGCTTCGTCGACGCCTCGGGTGACGGCGCCGGCATAGCGACTGACGTTCGCGGTGGCCCGGGGGAAGCGGGACTTGAGGACGGTGGCTGTCGACATGTCAGCGCCCCGTTCCGAACCGGACGCCGATGGTGGTCAGGATGACGTTGACCGCGTAAAGCGCGACCACGCACAACACCACCGTCTCGTTGACCGCGGTGCCCAGGCCCTTGGAGCCGCCACGGACGGTCAGTCCGCGGTAGCACCCGACCAGCCCGGCGATCAGCCCGAAGATCGCCGCTTTGACCGTCGCGATGATCACCTCGGGCAAGCCGGTGATGGTGGTCAGCGTCGCCAGGTAGGCACCGCCGGAGACGTTCTGCAGGTACACGCCGAACAAGTAGCCACCGACCAAGCCGACGGTGATGACCAAGGCGTTGAGCAAGGTGGCGACGAGCGTTGCGGCGATCACCCGCGGCACCACCAGCCGGTGGATCGGGTCGATGCCGAGCACCTCCATCGCGTCGATCTCCTCGCGAATGGTGCGCGCGCCCAGGTCGGCGCAGATCGCTGTCGACCCGGCGCCGGCCACCACCAGCACGGTGGTCAGCGGACCCAGCTGCGTCACGGCACCGATCGCCGCGCCGGCACCGGACAGGTCAGCGGCACCGAACTGCGCCAGCAGCACGTTGAGGGTGAAGATCAACAGCACGGTCAGCGGGATCGAGACCATGATGGTCGGCAGGATCGCGACCCTCATGATGAACCAGCACTGACCGATGAATTCGCGGTATTGGAACGGGCGGCGGAACACAGCTCGTCCGGTCAGCACGCACATCCGGAAGAACCCGCCGATAAGGGTGAGTGGCGTCTGCAGTTGATCGCGCGCGTAACCGATCAAAGTCGGTCGCGTGGACGTCGTCACCGCTGCCCCCTCACACCAATTCCCCAACCGAGGCATCGCGGCGGTTGGTGTTGCACCAGTCCTCCTTGCCCCGTCCCCACGTGTGTGACCCCCGGCTCATTACCCGCAGGTAGTAACGCAGACCACAGGAATGTACCCGATGGCCGTTCAGGTGGGAACCGGAGTCGCACAATTAACCCTTCGTCAACAGCTGGCAAACTTAACAGATCTGGAGAGCGTCCCTTCCTCGCTATGAATCCTTTGCGGCAGAGTGCTTTTCGCCCACTTGAGGGGCGCTGTATCGTACCCGCAGCTCAGTTTTGAGCACCTTCCCGGCGGGGTTGCGCGGCAGCGCGTCCACGACCTCGAGCGCCTTGGGATGCTTGTAGCGAGCAAGCCGCTCGGTCAGGTACTCATCCAACTCTTCGATCCGCAGGTGCCCCTCCGTTACAGCGGCCACGGCAATCGGCACCTCCCCCCACTTCTCGTCCGTTCGGCCTATCACCGCGACCTCGACGATGCGGGGATGACCGGCCAGCACGTTCTCCACCTCGGCGCAGTAGATGTTCTCTCCACCGGAGATGATCATGTCCTTCTTGCGGTCCACCACCCAGACGTAGCCTTCCTCGTCCATGCGGACGAGGTCCCCGGAATGAAACCATCCGCCCGCGAACGCCTCGGCGGTGGCCTCCGGATTGTTCCAATAGCCGCTCATCAACGTCGGGGCACGGTAGACGATCTCGCCGACCGCTCCGACGGGCACGTCGTTCATGTTGTCGTCGACCACCCGGGCGGCGACGGTCGGGATCACCTTGCCGACCGAGCCGAGCTTGCGGATCGCGTCCTCGCCCAGCAGCATGCAGGTGACCGGCGACATCTCGGTCTGGCCGAAGGCGGCCAGGATCTGGGTGCCGGGGAAGACCTCCGCCATCTGGCGCAGCAGAGTGTCCGGAGCAGGCGCCGCCCCCCACGAGATCACCCGCAACTTCAGGTCGCGGGGCCGGGCCTGCTGCTCGGCGCACACCGCCTGCCATTGAGCGGGAACCAGAAAGATGCCGGTGACCTTCTCGGCCTCGAGTACGTCGAGCAGCTGGGCTGGGTCGAACGCGCCCAGCGGATAGATGACTGTGGGTAAACCCAACAACATTCCGGTGAACATGTTGCCGATTCCAGCGATGTGGAACAGCGGCACTCCGATGAAGCCGACGTCGCTGTTGATGTTGGCGCCGTTGGTGTAGAGACCAGTCATCGTCTGGCCGGTGATGTTGGTGTGGGTCAGCACCGCGCCTTTGGGGCGGCCGGTGGTGCCCGAGGTGTACATGATCAGCGCCGGCGCATCGTTGGGGATGTCGACCGGTTCCGGTTCGTCACCGGGTTCCTCGATCAGGTCTTCATAGGCGAGTGCGCTGTCATCGGTCGAGCCGCCGGCCACCACGACGGTGTCCAGCATCGGTTGGATGCCGCGCACTCCGACAGCCACCGGGGCCAACACGGTTTCGGTGAGGATGACCCGCGCGGCACTGTCTTCGACCAGGAACGCGATCTCGGTGGGAGTCAACCGGAAGTTCAGCGGCACCGCGATGGCGCCCAGCATGTTGGCCGCCAGCACCGCCTCGACGAACTCCGGCCGGTTGAGCATCAGGATCATGACCCGGTCCCCGAAGCCGACCCCTCGGCGGCTCAAGGCACCGGCCAGCGCCCCCACCCGGCGTCGCAGGTCGGCCCAGGTTTCCGTAGTGCCCAGAAACCGGATGGCCGGTGTGCGCGGCTGCATCATTGCGTGCCGCTCCAGCTGGTTCACCCAGTTCTGCCGCCGGGCGAGGTATGGCTGCCCGAGACGGTGTGCCGCCGAGTGAGTCGGCTGACTGGCCAGTTGCGCGGTCAACTATGCCTTCCTTTCACATACGCACCGCTTGCGCCA
>NZ_LZLE01000103.1 GCF_001673155.1 Mycobacterium sp. 1423905.2
GCCGTCCACCACCCCCACCTGGGATGCGGCGAATCCGTCCGGGCCTCGGCGGGGGTGTAAGTCCGCAGCACAGGAGGCGGAACCTCCATGACGCGGGTAGCGGGCCGGACAGCGACTGGGGCGGAATTGGCGTCGTTGAGCGCCGTGCGCATCGTTGTGGCCTCATAAAATCTGCGCGCCGGGTCCTGCGTCATGGCCCGGTCGATCACATCGGTGAGCTGGCGCGGGATATCGGGGCGAATCGCGGCTAGGGGCGGTGCCGCGCCGTGCAGTATGGCCTGGGCCAGCGGACCGAACTCCTCCTGCGGAAACGGGCGCCGCCCGGTCAGCGCTTCGTACCCGACCACACCCACGGCGTACAAATCGTCGGCCGGCGTGGCTGGCTTCCCTGACAACCGGTCGGGACTCAGGTAGGCCATCGTCCCGACCACCTCGCCGGTCATCGTCTGCGGGGCACCGGTTGTCTTGGCGATGCCGAAGTCGGCGAGTTTCACTTCGCCCGTCGCGGTGAACAGGATGTTGCCCGGCTTGACGTCGCGGTGCAGGATCCGCGCCTCGTGGGCCACGCTGAGCGCGTTGAGGACACCGTCGAGGACGGTTCGCACGAACGCCGGTGCGAGTGGTCCGTTCGCGATGTGGTCAGCCAGCGAAATTCCGGGCAGGCGCTCCATGACGATGAAGGGCACGCCCTCGTGTTCACCGACGTCGTGCACCACCACGATGTGCGGGCTGCTGAGTGTCGCCGATGCGCGCGCCTCGGTCTCGAAACGTAACCGGTCGTCCGGCCGGCCTCCGCCGAGCGGATGCAACAGCTTGACCGCGACCGGGCGGCCGAGCTTCAGGTCCCAACCGTCGTGGACCTCGGCCATGCCGCCACGACCTAGAACCGCCCGTAGCTCATAACGGCCGCCAAGGGGCACGCCCGGCTCCAAGATGGCGCCACTAGCACCACCGCCGCGGCGGTGCTGAGGTCCTCGGTATGCCGTATCCATCCCGCCTGCTGACGTCTGTGGTCGCACCCGCTGAACCTAATGGCGCAACGTAGCGCGATTTTCGCCTACTTGGATAACCGGCCGTTTCGAAGCCGAAACGTGAGCCCGTGGGCGTACGGTCTACCAGTGACGTCGACTAAGGGTGCACAGGTCGTTGCGATGGCCCGGGGGATGCGCGAATTGGTACAGGCCCAGGCCGCCGAATCCGAACAGCGACGTACGCTGACCGACGCAATTGTGGACGAGATGTGGGCCAGCGGGTTGATGACGGCCCTCAGTCCGGCGGCCGCCGAGGGTATCGAACCGTCATTCGCCGAAATGATCGATACCTGGATCGAAATGGCCTGGCAGGATGGGTCTTTCGGGTGGATTGGGATCGCGAACATGCCCTCGCGGTTCGCCGCTGCCACCTATCTACCCGACGACGGGTTCGCCGAGGTCTTCACCGCCAACGACAACCACGTCACCATGGGCGGCCAGTTCTTTCCCAACGGTCAGGGACTTGCGACCGACGGCGGTTATCTGCTGAGCGGATCGTGGAGTTTCGGGTCAGGTACCGGCCATTCTCAATATGTGGCCGCGGGCTTCTTCCCGCTGGACGGCGGCGAGATGCGCTGGGTCAGCGAAGGGGTGCCCGACATGCAGGTCGCGGTGGTGCCCCGCGCCGAGATCCAATTCAATGACGGCTGGCACGTGCAGGGCCTCAAGGGAACTGGTTCTTATGACTACAGCGCCCAGGAAGTGTTCGTTCCGGCCAGGCGGACCTTTGCGCTGTTCGCCCGCCAGCCGCATCGCGGTGACTCCGCTGCGGCCAGGATGGGGCTGATGCCGGTGACCGCCGCAGGTCACGCGTCCTGGGCGCTGGGTGTAGCCAAGAGCATGCTCGACGACGTGACTGAGTTGGCCGCAACCAAATACCGGATGGTCGA
>NZ_LZLE01000104.1 GCF_001673155.1 Mycobacterium sp. 1423905.2
CAACGACGCGACCGGCTCCGGGTCGGCCGGCAGCAGGGCGTCGACATCGGTGATCAGCAGCACCCCGCCGCCATCACGAACCGCCGTGACCGCCGCCGCGACGGCTTTGAGCCGATCCTCGGCGGCCAGCGCACCGACCTCCGGGCCGTCCAAGTCCACCACCCGGCGGCCCGAGCAGACCGCGCGCACCAGCGTCACCTTGCCGACGCCGGCCGGGCCCGAGACCAGCACACCCAGATTGGTGCCCGCGCCCAACGTCTTGAGCAGGTGCGGCTCGTCGAGGGCCAGCTTGAGCCATTCGGTGAGTTTGGTGGCCTGCGGCTGGGCTCCTTTGAGCTCCTCGACTTCGATGTCGGGGTCAGAGACCGCTGCCGGGGCGGCCGCCGCCCGGTAGGGCACCCCGGTGCCCCAGGTGACCAGCGTGTTGGGCTGGACGCTGACCGGCCCGTCGGGGTCCACCCCGGTGACGGTCAGCAACTCCGAGGTCCAGCTGATCCCGACCGACGACGCCAGCGCGCGGGTGGCTGCCGAGGTAGACGTGCCCGGGCCCAGGTCGCGAGGCAGCAGTGACACCGCGTCGCCGACGGTCATCACCTTGCCCAGCAACGCCTGCCGCAAAGTGACCGGCGACAACGACCGCATCGCCATCCCCGAACCGCTCAACGTCACCGACCGCGCGCCGTAAACGGTGACCGCACTCACCAGCACCGGTGTGCCTTCCCGCAACCCGGCGTTGGACAACGTCACGTCGTCGAGCAACACGACGCCCACCGGGATCTCCTGCGCGGCCAGGCCGGCCACCGCCGCGGTGGTCCGCGACCCGGTCAGCGAAACAGCGTCCCACTCCCGAATGCCAAGGGCCGCAACAGCACTGGGATGCAGACGCACCACGCCCCGGCGTGAGTCGACGGCCGAGGTGTTGAGTCGAGCGGTGAGGGTGAGCTGCTCGGCCAAGTCACAGCCGCCTGCCCGGCTTGCGCAACCCCAGCCGGGCCATCGAACGCCGATGCGGCTCGGCTCGGCGGATCGCACGCCGCGCCGCGCGCCGCTGCTTGTTGTCGTCTTCCCAAGCCTCGGGATGCTTTGCCAGCCAACGCTTGCTGCGCACCGCGAACGGGATGTGGCAGACGTAGGAGATGATGATCACCCAGATGAGGATGTAGGGCGCCAGGACCGCGGCGGCTGCGGCGATGGCCAGCACCGCCAGCAGCGGGGCGGCCCAGTTCGGCGGCACCGCCAGAGTGTGGAACTTCTTCATCGGGATCGCGCTGACCATCAGCAGCGATGTGCCGGTGATCCACAAGGACAGGAACCACACCGAGCTCCACCAACCGTCGCCGAACTGCAGTTTGAGCCCGATGGTGCCGATCATGGACACCGCGCCCGCCGGCGCCGGCATGCCCACGAAGTACTCCTTGGCGTAGGGCGGCAGGGTTCCGTCGTCCTGCTGGGCGTTGTACCTGGCCAGCCGCAGCACCACGCACACCGCATACAACAGAACCACCGCCCAGCCCACCGGCCACTTCGACAGCAGCGTCACGTAGACCACCAGGGCGGGGGTCACCCCGAAGTTCACCGCATCGGCCAGCGAGTCGATCTCGGCGCCCATTCGTGACTGGGCGTCCAGGATGCGCGCCACCCGGCCGTCCAGCGCGTCGAGGATGGCGGCGACAGCGATCAGGGCCATCGCCGGAATGGGCTTCTCGTCCAGGGCGAACTTGATCGAGGTCAGCCCCGCGCAAATGGACAACACGGTCATCGCGCTGGGCAACAGGTGCAGGTCTACCGTCCGCCGGACCCGGGGTTTGTCGATCACGGCAGCTCGGCCAGGACAGTCTCGCCGCCGACCGCGCGCTGGCCCAGCGCGACGATCGGTTCGGCACCCGGCGGTAGATAGGTGTCCAGCCGCGAGCCGAACCGGATCAGGCCGTAGGTGTCGCCGATGGACAGCTTGTCTCCGACGTCGGCGTCGCAGATGATGCGTCGCGCCACCAGACCGGCGATCTGCACGGCGATCACCTCGCTACCTGTGTCGGTGCGGATGACCACACTGGTGCGTTCGTTGTCGGTACTGGCCTCGGCCAAGTCGGCGGAGCCGAACCGCCCCGGCTGATGCTGCACGGCGACCACCTCGCCACTGACCGGGGCTCGCTGAACGTGGGCGTCCAGAATGGACAAGAAGATGCTGATCCGGGGCCGGGGCTCACTGCCCAGGCTCAGCTCGGCCGGCGGAGCCGCGGAGTCGATCACACAGATGATGCCGTCGGCGGGTGCGACCACCGCGCCGGGACGGGTCGGCGGCACCCGAAGGGGGTGGCGGAAGAATCCCGCGCACGCCCCCGCGGCCAGTAGCCCCGTTCGGCGCAGGAATCGGCTCCGGTATCCGACCGCGGCGACGGCCAGACCGGCGGAAATGAAGGGTCGCCCGGCCGGGTGGATGGGCGGGATGGCGGACCGCACCAACGCGAATATGTGTTGCGGACCGGTCGAACCAGGGCGTCGTGCCACGCGGTCATCTTACGGAAGGCCGTCGCGGCCCACGGTGCCGTTGCGATGAAGGCGAGAAATACTCTGCACCCGGGGGAATGACTCAACTATGAACAGCCCGCGGGCCACGGTCGGCGTCACCGCCACCTTCCTGGCGCATGCGGTGCTGTTCTCGTCCTGGGCCGCGCACGTGCCGCAGGTGCAGGCCAAGCTGAATTTGTCCAACGCGCAGTTGGGGCTGGCGTTGTTCGGTGCCCCGCTGGGATCGGTGGTGGCCAGCGTGGTCGGCCATTGGGCGCTGCCGCGGTGGGGCAGCCATCGGTTGGTGCCGCCGTTGGTCGCGGGCTATGCCCTGGCCGGGCCGACGGTGGGGCTGGCCGCCTCGGGTACGTGGCTGTTCGCCGCGCTGGCCCTATGGGGGACGTTCCAGGGCGGGCTGGACGTTGCGATGAACACCCAGGCGGCCACGGTGGAGCGGCAGGCCGGCGCGCCGTTGATGTCACGCTTTCACGGGATGTGGAGCGTCGGCGCCCTGCTGGGCGCCTTGATCGGAGCGGCCGCGGTCAGCGCGCACGTCGGCCTGGCCGCGCAGCTAGCGGTCCTGGGAGCTCTCATCCTGGTCACCGTTGTTCCGCTGGTGCGCGGGCTGATTCCCGACCAGCAGGAGCCGACCGCCGCCGAACCCGGCCGCTCGCGCAAGCGGGCGTGGATGACCACGACGGTCGCCATCCTCGGCGCGGTCGCCTTCGCGTCCTTCGTGGCCGAAGGCGCCGCGGCCGACTGGTCGGCGACATACCTGCACAACGTGGTCCACCGCGGCAACGGCGTGGCCGGTCTGGGCTACGCCGCGTTCGCGTTGACCATGGTGGTCACCCGCTTTGCCGGCCTGCGCTTGCAGTCGCGCCTGCCCAGCCGTCGGCTGCTGCCGGCGCTGGCGCTGCTCGCCGCGGTCGCGATGAGTGCGGCGCTGGCGACGGCCGATCCGGTGCTCAGCGTGGTGGGTTTCGCCGCGCTCGGCGCCGGGGTAGCGCTGTTGGTGCCGACGACCTTCAGCGCGGCGTACTCGGCCACCAGCGTCGGCGGGTCGGCGATCGCGCTCGTCGCCGCGACCGGTTGGTTCGGTTACGTGCTCGGGCCGCCGCTGATCGGTCAGCTCGCCGCGCTGGTGGGGTTGGGAGGGGCACTGCTGACCATTCCGGCGATGCTGGTGATCGCCGCGACGGCCATCTATTTCTCCAAGGCGTTCGACGCCGCCGACGAATTCCACCGGGTCTAGGTCAGGTCCCATACCTCTAGCTTGGTCCCGGCGGATACCTCCACGACGTCCTCGGGGATGTCGAGCAGGCCGTTGGCCGAGGCCAGCCAGCGCAGATGGTGCGACGCCGGCGGCCCGTAACTGGTCACCGCACCCGCGACGGGGTCATAGATGGCCCGGCGGAACTGCCGCCTGCCGCGCGGCGAGGTCAGGCTCTCGGTGAGCACCGCGGACCGGTGTGGACGGTGCACGTCCGGCAGGCCCATGGCGGTGCGCAGTGCCGGACGCAGGAAGACTTCGAAGGACACCAGCGCGCTGACCGGGTTGCCGGGCAGCGTGACGATCGGCGTGCCGGCCACCCGGCCCACCCCCTGCGGCATCCCGGGCTGCATGGCCACCTTGACGAATTCGACCCCCTGATCGCCGTCCCGGCCGAACGCGTCCTTGACCACTTCATAGGCGCCGGCGCTGACGCCGCCACTGGTGATGATCAAGTCCGCCGTGGCGGCATACCGGTCCAGGACCGCGCTGAACTGCGCGACGTCGTCCCCGGCGGTCGGCGTGGCGACGACCTCCGCGCCGGCGTCGCGGACCGCCGCGGCGAGCATTACCGAGTTGGACTCGTAGATCTGGCCCGGCTGCAGCGGCGTGCCGGGCGTCACCAGCTCGGACCCGGTGGAGATCACCAGCACCCGCTGGCGCGGCACCACAGGCAGCTCGGCCAGGCCCAGGGCGGCGGCCAGCCCCAGCCCAGCCGGGGTCACCACCTGGCCTTGGCGCAGAACGGTGGTCCCCGCGGCGACGTCCTCACCCGCGCGCCGAATGTGCTTGCCGGCTTCGGAATGCTGGCGAATTTGTACCGATTCGACCCCGCCGTCGGTGGCCTCGACCGGCACGATCGCCGTGGCGCCCGCCGGCACCGGCGCCCCGGTCATGATCCGGTGCGCCGTCGCCGGTTGCAGCGTCAACACGTCGGTGCGTCCGGCGGGAATGTCCTCAGCGACCGGCAATACGACCGGGCGCTCGGGCGTCGCATCCGAAGTGTCCTCGGCGCGTACCGCATAGCCGTCCATCGCGGAGTTGTCGAACACCGGCAGCGACAACGGCGCGACCACGTCCTGGCTCAACACCAGCCCTAGGGCGTCGGCCAGCGGGACCGGCACCGCGGGACGGGCCCGGATCATCTCGGCTACGACACGCTGGTGTTCGTCGACCGACCTCATGATCAGACCGGGAAGGTGACGCCGGTGAGTTCTTCGGAGACGGTCCACAACCGCCGTTGCAGGTCCTGGTCATGGGACTGGGCGCTGGACTGGACCAACTTCGGGGCGCCGCGTTGCTCACCGAGACCGTCGGGACCGTAGTACTGGCCGCCTTGGACGTCGGGGTCGGTGGCCGCCCGCAGGGTCGGCAACGCACCCGACTCCGGGCTCTGGAAAAGCAGCGGCCCCAGCACCGCCTTGACCGGCCGGAAAATGCTCGGCAGATTGCGGGCCAACTCGGTGTTGGAGCCGCCCGGGTGGGCGGCCACGGCGACGGTGTTGGCTTCCTCCTGGGCGGCCAGTCGGCGCTGCAACTCATAGGTGAACAGCAGGTTGGCCAACTTGGCCTGGCCGTAGGCGCCCACCCGGCTGTAACTGCGCTCCCACTGCAGATCGTCGAAGTGGATTGCGGCGCGGATGCGGTGGCCCAGGCTGCTCACGGTGACCACCCGCGAGCCGCGCACCGGCAGCAGGTGATCGAGCAGCAACCCAGTCAGCGCAAAGTGGCCCAAATGGTTGGTGCCGAACTGCAACTCGAACCCGTCGGCGGTCACCTGCTTGGGCGTCCACATCACCCCGGCGTTGTTGATCAGCAGGTCGATGCGTGGGTAGGCGCCGCGCAGCGCGTCGGCGGCGGCGCGCACCGATGCCAGCGAGCCCAGATCGAGTTGCTGCAGGGTGACGTCGGCTTCCGGCTTGGCGGCCACGATGCGCGCCAACGCGGCGTTGCCTTTCTCCAGGTTGCGCACCGCCAGGACCACATGGGCGCCGCTGTATGCCAGCGCGGCGGCGGTGTAGTAGCCGATGCCGGTGTTGGCGCCGGTGACGACGGCGACTCGGCCGCTCTGGTCGGGGATGTCGGCTTGGGACCACTTGCGGTTCTGGTTGGCCATGGCCACAACATACTCAGTGGCAGCGACGCGCTCATTTCGACGGGGACCGGACGTGACGTAAAGTTGAGAACGTGATTACCGTCTTCGGTAACCCCGTTCGCATCGGTGGTCAACGAGGGTGACGCCCGCTCGGCCGTCCGTCGGGATCATCGGGGCCGGAGCCGGCGGCATCGCAATGGGCATCCAGCTGGCCGCCGGTGGCTACGACTTCACCATCTTCGACCGCGCCGACGGATTCGGCGGAACCTGGCGGCACAACACCTTCCCGGGCGCCGCCTGCGACGTCCCGTCGCACCTGTACTCCTATTCCTTCGCGCTCAATCCGCGGTGGAGCAAGACCTATGCCAACCAGCCCGAGATCCTCGCCTACCTGGAGAAGGTGGCCGCAGACCACGGGCTGGAGCAACGGCTGCGGCGCCACACCGCGATCACCACAGTGCGGTGGTCCGACCCGCAACGCCGCTGGACGCTGACCGATGAGCAGGGTCGCGAACACCGATTCGACGTCGTGGTCAGTGCGGTCGGCATGCTCGATGTGCCTCATATTCCCCCCATCCCGGGCGCCCAGCGCTTCCGCGGTCGCCAATTCCATTCCGCGCGTTGGGATCACAGCAAGCCCACCGCCGGTGAGCGGGTGGCGTCGATCGGCACCGGCGCCAGCGCGGTCCAGTACGTCCCGGCGATCGCGCGGGACACCGCCCACCTCACGGTGTTCCAGCGGACCCCGATCTGGATCTCGCCCCGCTTCGACTTTCCGTTCACCCCAGAGCAGCACGAGCTGTTCGAACGCGACCCCGCGCTGGCGCTCAAGCTGCGGGCGGAGGCCTTCGCGTCCTACGAATCCTCCAACTTCGACGTCGATGCCGCCCAGACCCGGGAAGCGACCGAACTGGCCCGTAGCTACCTGATGCGCAAAGTCGCCGATCCCGAGCTACGGGCCAAGTTGACGCCGACCTACCCGGTCGGGTGCAAGCGTCCGCTGATGTCGCGGGATTGGTATCCGACCTTCGCGCTGCCCAACGTCACGCTGGAGACCACGCCGATCGCCGAGTTCACCGAGCGCGGCCTGCGCACCGCCGACGGCGTCGAACACCGCGTCGACACCGTCATCTACGGCACCGGCTTCCAGGCGGCCGACTATCTGACCAGCATTGACGTCTACGGCAGCGGCGGGCGTCAGCTGCGCGAGGACTGGAGCGACGGCGCCGAGGCTTACCTGGGCACGCTGGTGACGGGCTACCCCAACTTCTTCACGCTGTACGGCCCGAACACCAACGGGGTGAATTCGATCATCTACATCCACGAGGCGCAGACCACCTTTATCCGGCACATCCTCGACCGGATGGGTGAACAGGGCGCCCGCACCGTCGAGGTGACGCCCGATGCGCAGCGGCGCTACAACGACGAGCTCCAAGCCGCTATGGCCGGCAAGGTCTGGCTGTCCAACTGCAACAGCTACTACCGGCACCCCAGCGGCAAGGTCGTCACGCAGCTGCCTTACAGCGGCCGCACCTTCTACGAGCGCACGCGTGCAATGGTCCCGGGCGACTTTCGCCTGGGTGCCTAGGAGATCACTACACCCAGTAGTTGTCGTGCCGGATGAACCACTCGCGCCGCTCGTCGTCGGTCATGTCGGCCAAGGCGGTGAGGCCTTCGAAGTAGGTCTCGCGAGGTGCGCCGGGAGCGAACAACATCAGGATGGAGGCCGGCTCGTCGACCTCATTGCGGAAGCCGTGGATGCCGCCGGGTGGGACATAGAGGAAGTCGCCCTGCCGGCCGTCGACCCAGTCGGTGCCGTCGTAGAGCTTCATCGTCCCGGACAGCACGAAGAAGGCCTCGGAGATGGCGCGGTGGAAGTGCGGTCCCGGCCCGCCGCCGGCGGGGGCGATGTCGACGCGATACAGGCCATAGTCGCCGTCGGTCGCCTGCTGATTGGCCAGGTAGTGGTACTTGACGCCCGGGGCTTCGTAGTCCGGCGCCGCGTCGGCCCGTTTGAGCCAGGCGCTGACTCGCGGCTCTTCTTCGGTGAAGCGGGGCTTCGGATACGGCGGCACGAACAGGGACATCCACCCAGTCTGCCGCAGCCGGATACCGTGGCCCGGTCTTCTTGCACTCGGCATAGGCGAGTGCTAAGAATGACGTTGGCACTCGCGACGGGTGAGTGCTAGGTCGGGACGGTGAGACCAGCTGGTCGTCCGTCGCGGGCACTGCGCCCGGCCAGCGTAAGTAACGGGGTCGCCATGGTGACCCGTCATTCCCAATCCGGAGGAATCACTTCGCAATGGCCAAGACAATTGCGTACGACGAAGAGGCCCGTCGGGGCCTCGAGCGGGGCTTGAACAGCCTCGCCGACGCGGTAAAGGTGACGTTGGGTCCCAAGGGCCGCAACGTCGTCCTGGAGAAGAAGTGGGGTGCCCCCACGATCACCAACGATGGTGTGTCCATCGCCAAGGAGATCGAGCTGGAGGACCCGTACGAGAAGATCGGCGCCGAGCTGGTCAAGGAAGTTGCCAAGAAGACCGACGACGTCGCCGGCGACGGCACCACGACGGCCACCGTGCTGGCCCAGGCGCTGGTGCGCGAGGGCCTGCGTAACGTCGCCGCGGGTGCCAACCCGCTGGGACTCAAGCGCGGTATCGAGAAGGCCGTGGAGAAGGTCACCGAGACCCTGCTCAAGTCGGCCAAGGAGGTCGAGACCAAGGACCAGATCGCTGCCACCGCGGCCATCTCCGCGGGTGACCAGTCGATCGGCGACCTGATCGCCGAGGCCATGGACAAGGTCGGCAACGAGGGCGTCATCACCGTCGAGGAGTCCAACACCTTCGGCCTGCAGCTCGAGCTCACCGAGGGTATGCGCTTCGACAAGGGTTACATCTCCGGCTACTTCGTCACCGACGCCGAGCGTCAGGAAGCGGTCCTCGAGGACCCGTTCATCCTGCTGGTCAGCTCCAAGGTGTCGACGGTCAAGGACCTGCTGCCCTTGCTGGAGAAGGTCATTCAGGCCGGCAAGCCGCTGCTGATCATCGCCGAGGACGTCGAGGGCGAGGCGCTGTCCACGCTGGTCGTCAACAAGATCCGCGGCACCTTCAAGTCGGTGGCCGTCAAGGCTCCCGGTTTCGGTGACCGTCGCAAGGCGATGCTGCAGGACATGGCCATCCTCACCGGTGGTCAGGTCATCAGCGAAGAGGTCGGCCTGACCTTGGAGAACGCCGACGTCAGCCTGCTGGGTAAGGCCCGCAAGGTGGTCATCACCAAGGACGAGACCACCATCGTCGAGGGCGCCGGTGACTCCGACGCCATCGCCGGCCGGGTGGCCCAGATCCGCGCCGAGATCGAGAACAGCGACTCCGACTACGACCGCGAGAAGCTGCAGGAGCGTCTGGCCAAGCTGGCCGGCGGTGTTGCGGTGATCAAGGCCGGCGCGGCGACCGAGGTGGAGCTCAAGGAGCGCAAGCACCGCATCGAGGACGCCGTGCGTAACGCCAAGGCGGCCGTCGAGGAGGGCATCGTCGCCGGTGGTGGCGTGGCGCTGCTGCACGCGTCGCCCGCCCTGGAAGAGCTGAACCTCTCCGGTGACGAGGCGACCGGCGCCAACATCGTCCGCGTTGCGCTGGAAGCTCCGCTGAAGCAGATCGCCTTCAACTCCGGGCTGGAGCCCGGCGTTGTCGCCGAGAAGGTTCGCAACTCGCCTGCCGGTACCGGCCTGAACGCCGCCACCGGTGAGTACGAGGACCTGCTCAAGGCCGGCGTTGCCGACCCGGTGAAGGTGACCCGTTCGGCGCTGCAGAACGCGGCGTCCATTGCGGGCCTGTTCCTGACCACCGAGGCCGTCGTCGCCGACAAGCCGGAGAAGGCGGCCGCTCCCGCGGGCGACCCGACCGGTGGCATGGGCGGTATGGACTTCTAAGCAAGTCGACGAAAAGCCCGGTCTGCTCTGGCAGGCCGGGCTTTTTCGTGCGTCGGGTGTGGGGGATAAGCATGTCCACACCCCGGGTTGCGTCCACAGACCCGACACTCGGCGCATACGAAACCGCCCCCGGTCGCGCACCATGACGCCGTGCAGCCATTTCGGGGCAGTCACGCCCTACGCAGCGGGGCGGTCACCCGTCATCAACTGCGCACGCGATACCGGGCGGTGTATCGCGACGTGTACATCCGCGCGGACGCGGAACTGACCGCGGCCGGCAAAGCGCGTGCGGCGTCGCTGTCGACGGGTGCGACACTGTGCGGTCTGTCGGCCGCCGCGGTGCTGGGTACCAAGTGGCTCGATGCGTCGGCGCCTGCGGAGATCGTGCGCACCGAGCGGCAGGCTCAGCGCGGCATGGTGGTGCACAGCTACCGCCTGGCCGATGACGAGGTGTGTTCGGTGTGGGGTATGCGGTTGACCACCCCGGCCCGTACCGCCTTTGACATCGGTCGCCGCCTGCCCACCCCTGCGGCGGTGCCGGTGTTGGACGCGCTGTTCAACGCCACGGGCCTCAAGCCCGCGGACGTCACCGCGGTGGCCGAGTGGCAGGTCGCGGTCGAGTACGACGGAATTCAGCACTGGGCCGACCGGTATCAGCGCTCATGGGACATCGAGCGGATCGCCTTGCTGGAAGCGGCCGGCTGGGCCGTGATCAGAGTCAGCGCCGAGATGCTGTCACGGCGGCCAGAGGTGATCGTTGAGCGGGTGACCGCCAAGCTCGCCGAGCGTGGGGCCTACGGACGAAATGCGGGCCGTTGCGCTACTTAAGGCACACACTCGGCGCACACGCTAGGCGGGCAGCGAGAACACCACGCAATCGTGCAGGCAGCCCTTGGCCTGCGCCGGTGAGTCGGCTTCGCGATGCAGCAGCGCCCGGGTCGGCACCACGGCCAGCCGGACGGCGTCGGCGCCGGCGTCGGACAACTGGGCGCGACCGTCGACGATCAGGGAGTAGCCACCCGGCTCCCGCGGCGGAAACAGCAGCGTCACGTCGCTGCGCTGCGCCAGGTTGCCCCGGGTACGGCCACCAATGAGCCCGATGTCGAGCACATCTGCGCTCAGTACCGGCTCGACGGTCACGGTGTGCGCCCGGTAGCCGTCATCGACCGAGATCAGGTACGCGTACGGGAAATCGGGCAGCGCAGCGGCCAGCCGTTCGAAATCGACCTTCTTAGCGGCCTTGGTAGCCATGGTCCGAGAATAGGCCGCGTTA